>CAMYOR010000008.1 GCA_947278105.1 uncultured Tissierellia bacterium | reverse complement strand
CGGATAATGCACTTATCCAGGAGGTTAAAGCCCGGAGGCGCCTGATCTTCGATAAGCCCATAGTAGGCATTATTCTCAAGATTTGTCAAGGTAACTTTGCCATCCCTGTCCGTGAGGAAGGCGCCCTGCTTAATTCCGCTTTCACTCGCCGTATCCGGATTCGGCACCCGGGTGTAGCCATTCTTATCGAAGGCCGTCCCCTGTGTGGCAAAGGGATTGGGCTCTTGACCGGTGTACTTATAGAGGCTAAAGATGGCCTGCTGGTTTTCTCCCGCCTTTTTGGGGGCCCCGGACGGGAAGACCAGGGATTTGGTAAAGCTGATCTTTCTCGGATTATTGGAGATCTGGCCGGAGGCGGGAAGAAGATCACTCAGCGCCCCTGTGCCCTCCTCAATGGTAAAGGAGGCCACCGGCTTTGTCGGATCCGGCTGGAAGTAGCCTTTCGGGCTTTGCACTTCCAGGACCCGATAATTTCCAGCTGGCAGACCCTGGTAGACGATCTTGCCCTCGCTGTTAAGACCTATCGTATATGGCGGATCGCCGACTGGATACGTACCCCAGGTTCCATTGGCCTTTTGTTTTTGAAGCTCAAACCTTGCCCTATCGGCTTCCGGAACCTCTGCTCCCTCGATAATGGCTTGGCCATCCGCGCCGACCTTGGTCAGCTCGACGATCGAGGGGGAGTTATAGGCCTCAAAGGACACGAACCCTTCTCCCTCCCCGGAGTTGACGTAATGCTGGACGTAATTATTGAAGTTAACCGGGGTGCTGTAAACCCATTCTCCCTGGTTATTTTGTCCGTAGTAGTAGAGCTTGGCCTCGGTTCTGAGTGCGTCTTTTAGGTGTTCACTGCCCAGCTTGCCGGTGATCTTTACCACATAGCGTTTGCCGTCCTTGAGGAGATCATTGAGCTGGATCCAGATCCCTCCATCCCGGGAAATCGAAGCCGGGGTTCCAGTGAGACTGACCGCCGGCTCAAGCTGGTTTACATCCACGCCGAAGGAGGTGGGCAGGACCATATTATCCGGGACCGGATATACCTCCACGACCATATCCTGATACTTATAGCCGGTGTTGGTAGAGAAGGTGAAATGGGTGTTTGCAAGTTTGCTCTTGCTCTGGTTCAGGTAGCCGATCCAGGTAAAGGAGCCTTCGTTGCCCGCAACAACGACGTTTCCGTTCTCATCCACGTTCCGGTGAGATTCGGTGATCAGACTTGCCAGGCTGAGGCCGGGCGGCATAACCGCATAATAGTAGCCTCCATCGAAGGAGTAATTGACATCAATGGACCCCTCTTTTTTCGAGCTGTATCCCTGGGGATTGTTTGCCTTTATGGAGAGGCTGTAGGTCATGGTCTGATCCTGGGTGACTTTGGTAGGCTCGGGATAGAGCTGGATCACCGGCTTTAAGAAAACGAGCTGGTAATCTTCCACATATTTTGTGAAGACATAGGTGATCTCATTGGTGACCCGGTTATAAATGCCCTCCGCCACCAGGCCGCCGTTGGCGTAGATGTTGAAGTTGTCATCAAGGCCGTCTCCCAGCCCGTAGGTATTGACGTTATCGGAGAGCTTAACGACAAAGGTATCGCCCTCTTTGAGATTTTTGGCGTCCTTGACCTTCATCTCCAGCTGGACCAGGAGACTTTCTCCCCGGTTGGGATAGAGGACATCCGTTTTGCCCTCCGAGGTCTTTGCCGTAAAGCCGGTCAGTTCGATCTTCTCTCCCACGTCCGGGCCTGTGGTGATGATCTTGCCCTGACTGTTGCGGGGGGCCTTGTAGGTGTCATTGTGAATGCCGATGTTCACCCGGTAGACTTTGGAATCCAGGACAAAGCCATCGGGAGCTTTGACTTCCTTGAGGAAGTAGGTCCCGGGCGGCAGATCCCCAAAGGTGATCACGCCCTTTTCATCCGGCTGAGCCACGGTACCGCCGGTAATCTTGGGATCCGATTCCCCGAAGAGGGTAAAGAGCTTAAATTCGGCCCCATCAAGGGGGGCAGGGGGGGATGTGTCGGCCTTGAACTTTTTAAGCTTTAGGGTCTCTCTGCCCTTGGGCAGGTTCTTTAAAATGTCAAAGTCATTTCCCCCGGTCGGCGGGGTGAGGGTAAAGCGTCCGTTTTCGCCCACTTCAAACTCTCGGTGAACAAGGCTGGCGTCCTGGTAGCCGGCCGGAGCCTTGGTCTCCTTCAACTGATACTTTCCGGGTGAAAGCCTCTCCAGGATGACCGACCCGTCTGCGGCGGTGATAAATTCTCCGTTGGGATGATCCGGATAATCCTTAACCAAGACCCAGCCCACCTGCCCGGTATTAGGATCTGGGCTCCAGCGGGAAAGGGTAAAGACCGCCCCTTCCAGAGGCTGGCCGCTGTCGGGCGATGTGCTCGAGCCTCCGTTTATTTTTTTGAATTTGAGGATGGAGTTATTGACGATCTGGTTGACCTCGCCCGTCTGGCTTAGGTTCACCCCTTCCAGCGGCACGGCATCGGTCACCTGGGCCACATCCCAATGATTCGTATGATAGGTATACAGGGTCGCCCCCAAGCGGGCTTCGGAATCCTGCTCGGGATCATAGGGCCGGGAGAAGCGGATAATATATCCTGTTTCATTGACCAGGTTCTGATTTTCCTTCCAGAAGGCAATGGCAATCTCTTTCTCGTAGGTCGTCTTATCCACCAAATCGTCCAGATCCGCCGGAACTAGGGTGACGCTGGGATCCCGCGGATAGGTTCCATCAGGATTTTTCAGTCCTTCCTTCCACTGGTAAATTTCCACCGAACACTGGTCTCGGATGGCGTAGGGGGCCTGGAGGTAGAGAGCGGTATAGCCGAGCGCCTTTTTATTGGGGTTGATATAGAGATAAGAGGTCACTCTTTTTGCATCGTAGTCGATGGAGCTGATTCCGCCGGCCATATTAGGCCCATCGGACCAGGAGCTGTCGGCCTGAACCTCCACATTTCCCGGGAGCTTCACCAGGCCCTGGGGGGTTCCGATGGCCTCCCCTTTTTCATTGACCGTAAATTTCCAGGCAAACTCTGACTTCAGGTAATGGTCGGGGGGATTGACTTCCTTGATCGCATAGTCCCCCGCAACCGGGATCTGGAAGTCCAGGTCTCCTTCCGAATCGGACCTGTCCGTGAGCGCATAGGTGCCGGCATTGGCTTCCGTAAGCTCCGTCCCCGCCGGAAGGTCATGGTAGATTGGAGTGTCCCCGTCAAAAGTCACCGGTTTATAGACCCCGTTGGCATCCTTTTTATAAAGGGCAAAGAGGATACCCGGCATGGGGTAGGTGTCATAATTTTCTTTGTAATCCCGGAAGACCTTTTTGAAGCGAACCGTGTACTTGTTGTTGGCAAGGGCATAGGAATAAGCCGAATTCCCGCTCGTCCCATAATTTCTGGGGGCCTGGATGATCTGCCCATTTTGTGCCTGAGCCGTCTGCCCTTCCGGAGGATTCGCCTGAACAAAACCGGTTTCCGTCGCCAGGAAGGGGCCGATCGGCTCCTTGATTTTCTGGTAGCCGGCAGGGGCCTCTAGCTCGACGATGTAGTAATGGGGCCGGGTATTGTCCGGGTCCGGCCCGGATTCCAATTTATAGTCGGGAAGGACATTGGGCCAATCCTTCGTATGGGGAACGGTCTTGTACTTAATATAGCGCTGGGGCAGCTGCTTAAAGACGACCTCTCCGCTGGCATTTGCTTTTGCAATATACTGAATCTCTTCCAGGCTCTGCCCCGGCTGTACGGCGGCCGTCATATCGGTTCCGTAGGAGGGCGCCAGCCAGGCATCGGGATTTTCCGGATTTTTGACAATGGGGCTCAGTTTAATAATCTCGGTTGTCGTCTGGCCCGAAGCATTCGTGACCGTCTTGGTAAAGGGAATTCCGGCCAACTCGTCCCGGTAGTAGACCGCAAACTTGGCGCCCGCGAGCCGGGCATCGGCAGGGATGACGTTGGGATCTGTCCCGGCTTTTTTCTTGTCATACTTGATCAGCCGGAGCTCATTGGGCTGGTTATCGACAAGGAGGGAGGGAATCAGGACCGCGCCGTCAGCTTCTGGTTTGGCATCGAGATCCGCCGTCAGTCCCAGGATGCTTCCGTCCGGAATGATAATATTTCCATTACTGTCATATTTAAGGTATTTCCCATAATAGGGACTCCCAGGATCCTTGAAATCATGGCCATGTTCATAGATCGTATCAATAAAGGCGCCGTTTTCCCCATAGACGCGGATCCATTCGGGCTCAAGGTTGGGCTTGCCGTAATCGGTCATCTTGACCACGAAAGAGGCGTTGAGCTTGCCGTTATAGCCCATCGGGGCCCGGCCTTCCATAATCCGGTAGTAGACCTGGCGGGGTGTTCCCGCCGCATCCTTTTCCTTATCCACCATATTCGTCAGGAACCCATAGCGCTTATAGAAGACGCTCTCCGGGGTATTGGGGTCGTTGTTTTTTTCAAAGGGGACGAACCGGTGGGGGTCGGTGATGGGGGTCCATTTCGATGGATCGTGGACCTCTCCCAAATTAGTTCCGGTCGCCTCATAGTCCTGGGTTGAAGTCCAGACCGCATAGGTGGCGCCGGATACGGCATCCACTGAAGTGGTCTGCCCGCTCCCATCTTCCTTCCTGGAGACCTTCAGAGCGCCGACCATACCGGTTTTGACCTTATAGTTGGCCAATTCATAGGGCTGTTCCAGGGTCGCGGGCGTATCGACCCCGTCGACCTGGACCTTGCCGTCGGGCTTGACCAGAACGACCGTCCGGGTCTGCGGCTTATTGTAGCCTGCCGGCGGCTGGGTTTCATCGAGGAAGTAGGTCCCCGGCGTAAGTTCTCCCAGGTCCAGCCTCCCATCGGGAGAGGCGGAGACCAGGCCAGTCTGTACCTTCACTTCCGTCTCTACTTCCAGCCGGTAGGGCTGGCCGGCGGAAGGAAGGTTTAGTACCTTAATTCCATCCGGATCTTCCCGGATGGGAAGGAGGCTGCCATCGACGGTGGAAAGCTCCACCCCGCCCGAGCCATTGTCCTTGGAGGTAAAGGTGGAAACGAGGGTGCCATTCGTATCTCGCAGGTTGTATTTTCCTTTGTAGGTGAGGGGTGCGGCATTCCACTTGCCCAGGTTGACGGTCCCGCTGGCGTCCGGGGAAAGATTTTCAAGAAGGGTTAAAATCCGTCTCTGGTAGAGGTCAAATACGGCTCCCGGCAGGGGGATGATGTTCGTCTTATCCGCCTTATCCACCTTTTTAAGGTAGACATGGACGGGGACGTGCTTGTTAAAGATGATCCTTCCTTTCGGCTCCACGTCAAAGACCGACCCATCGGCATGAATCTTAAAGGAGGCCACTTCCTTGCCCGGCCCATATCCCGGCGCCACAAAGCCGGCAGGGGCCTCGGTTTCATAGACCTTGTAAACCGTTGGGGTTTCAGGATTTGCTCCGGAGCCCGGGGCGCCCGGCACCAGGTGATTAAAGAGAAGCTGGCCGTCACTGGCGGGGATTTCCTTAACAAAGAACTCGCTGGCCCCTTCCACTTTATAAAGGGCGAATTTGCCGCCGGTCAGAGGCTGGCTTAACCCATCCTGCTTGTTAAAGAGGATGAAGGGTTCGGTGTTATGGGCGGTCACCAGGGGCACTTCCCCGCTTTTGATGGTCATTCCTCGATGGTCCGGATCCGGGATGTACTGGGGCGGATAATAGACGTCATCGGGCTGGGGAGGATCTTCTGTCACGGTGTACTCATAAGGGTTGCCGGAAGTGTCTTCTTCGGGAAGGTCCGCGAAGTAGCCAGTCCAGTTGTCCTGGGCGGTCAGCGTCAGAACCGCTCCCGTCGGGGCGGGGTCATCTGAAGAGTCCTTGATCTTTCTTAACAGGCGGACGGTCAAAGACGCCGGCAGGTTCGGGGTCTTTCCCCAGATCTTCCTGACCTGGTAGTTGATCCCCTTCTTCTGCAGGAGGAGGGTCAGGGTCCCGTTGCCGGTTAAAAGGCCCGTGCCTTCGCTGGAGGCCGTCGTCACGTTATAGTTCACGACCGTCCCCTTCACCGTATAGGAATAGGCTTGGGTTTGGCCCTGGGCATCCTGGCCGGTCCGGGGAAGGTCTTGGACGGAATGTTCCTCTCCGGGTCCAAGGCTGAAGGAACTGCCGTAGGGCTCCAGGGCTCCATTGCCCAGGCGGCGCCAGAGCTGGACACTAGGAACCGTGACATCGGTATTGGGAGAGAAGGTCTCTTCTCCATCCCACATCTGGGTTTTGACCGTCAGGCTCATCATGTCTTCCTGAATGGTGGGAGCATCGGAGGCGGGCACTGGCTGGTCGTTGCCGGCGCCCTGGAGGTTGAAGGAGGACCAGACCGGGGACCCGTGGAGGGGGTCCGGGGTGGTGTCTTTCAGTTTAACGTCATAGATAAAGTCCCCCGACTGGTTCGCATTGACGGTCATGGAGCCGGTGAGCTTGGTTGTCCCATCGGGCAGAGAATCCTTGGTAAAGCCTGCCGGCCACTGGGTCACTTCAAATTCCTTGGGAACGATCACTTCCAAAGGAGCGTTATTGACAGAGGTCTCAAAATCGCTGTCCGAATAGACCGCATTCCAGAAGTCGGAAACCTTGGGGGTCCCCATGGGCTTTTCAGCCTTATAGGGGCTTTGAGAGGTGGGATCGCCCTGGAGGTAATTTGTGAGGGTGTGAGGGAGCCCATCCTTGTAGGAGTAGTAGAAGAGCTGGGTGGCGGGATCCTGGATGATATGTCTCCCACCCAAGGTGTGAAAATAGGCGTCATAGGTTCGACCTTCATAAATTCCGGTGTAGGCGTAGACCGTCCCGCCCTTTTGGCGGATAAGGTTCGCCTGATCGCCGGCCAAGTCCGGGTAAGACCAGGCATCATAGGGAGCGCAGATCACCACATGGGTTCCTCCCGGAACGTTAGTATCCATAATATCCTTGGCATAACTAAGTCCCCAGTTCATACACCGGTTAACTTTTTTTCCATTATCATTATCCGGAGCAAAGTTATTCCTAAGCCATTTTACCGTATAGGTCGTTAGGTCTCTTTCCGCAACATTGGGGAAATTCGCCGGTCCCATGGAGGCAATCGGCGTTTCTGCCTGTACGACTTTGCCCATCGAATATTCTCCATATTGGGTAAGGCCCACTTTGCCCACCTGGCCCACGTCTTTAAGCTTTTGGACAAAATCGTTAATTAAAGGTGTGAATACGTTTTGTCCGGTATTTGTCCGGTTCGCATATTCCGTCCGCTCCACCACGAAGATAAAGTCCGTGCGGGGACGGATGGAATGCTCTTTGCTGGTCAGGGTGCAGGTGACCCGGTAGATTTTCTGGGCCGGATCCTGCTCGTAGGCAGTAGAAATCAACGAATAAGAGGGTCTTTGCACCCACTGTCCCTCGTGTTCCACGGACCGAAGAGGAGGAGACGGGGATTTTCCCATGGCGGCCAGGCGGCCGGAGGCCATGGCAGCCGATCCGGCTTTCGCCGCTTCATCTGCGGCGGCCGAAGAATCGGCGCGAGGGGCGGGGTCCTTGCCCAGAACCTGGTCCGCCCGGGTCCCGCCGACCTTGCGGAAGGTCCGGGCCGGGTCATCCGGCTTAGTCAGGGCAAGAGAGGGCTGGCCGGTCTGAGTTTTTTTCGGAGCGGGAGGAGACTGTGCCGACCGGCTTTGTCTCCGGCCGCCCTGGGATGGGGACAGGTGGGGCGTCACCCGGGTGAAGCCCTGGTAATCGACGACAATCTCCCAATAGCCGGTAATTTTCGTGTAGTTTCCGGGGGCTTTGGTTTCCTCCAGCCGGTAGGTGCCGGGCCGGAGCTTGTCAAAGACAAGGTTACTGACCCCATCGGTAACTTTGACCTGTACCGGGACTTTCTGCCCGTTTTCCATCCGATAGAGGGTAAATTCCGCATCAGCTAAAAGTGCATTGTCTTCCTTGACCTTCTTGAGTTCAAATTTTCCTTTGGGATAGTCCTTATCGTTGACGATCTGGTTGCTGCCGGTGCGGGGCTTTAATACATATTCGTGGTACTGGTTCTGGACGATCTCAAACTCAAAATACCTGGGCGGATCGGGCAGTTCATAACCCGCCGGCGCCTGGGTTTCCTTGAGCCGGTAGTTGCCTAGGCCAAGGCCGCTCAGCTGAATCAGGCCTCGGTCTTGGGAGATCAGGTCGCCCATCCCATCGACTGGGGCATATTCTCCGTTTGCCCCCTCTTTCTCCAGTTCAAAATGAGCTCCTGCCAGGGGGATGGGATTGCCTCCGTCATCCAGCTCTGCATCAATCTTTTGGAGGATGAAGGGATAGGGGCTCTGGTCCATCACGCTGAAGGAGGCATTGTACTTGCGGACGGCAGGAATCGGGAAATCTCTTTTGACCGGCTCGTATCCCTTGGGCTGGAGGGTGGTCCTTCCGTTGGTCCGGTAGAAGGTGTCATTGGGCGCCGCATCGTTCAGGCTGAACTTGTAATTGAGGCGGACCCACTCCCCGCTCTTGAGGTTAAGGCCGGTCAGGCGGATCTTACGGGCGGCTGGATCATAGGTGACCTCCACTCCGTTCAGAAGGCCGTCCTTCGAGGCGGTCAGCTCATAGTCATTGGCATTAAAGATCCCGTTGGGGCCCAGGTCCAGGTCGATATTTTCTCCCATGGGATCCTCGACGACCCCGTTCTGGATGGACTTGGTAGCGTAGTTTTCATTGATGTGGAAAAGGTCTCCAAAGTCATTGGCAAGGTCGGCTGCGCTCTGGGATTCCTTATAGCGGCCGGGGCTTGCCAGGTTGGGGAGAATCTTCCTTTCCAGGCCGTCAAACCAGCCGTAGTTTTTGGGGTTTTCAAGGTCGTAGGCCAGGGTGAAGACCTCGCAGCCTTCCTGATTGAGCTTATAGACATAGGACATCGTCGCATAGGCGTTATCCACGATCTTTTCCCTTCCGGAGCCGGTTTGGGGAACATAGTATTCGTTATAGGTAAGGGTTTTCCCATTACTATTATATCCGTCCATAAACCGGTAGTATATGCCATCGCCGACCACGATCATCTCGCTGCCCCCGGTGCCATCGTAAAAATCCGTGGCATAGGTATTATATAGGTCGGTGCTTGAACAGTGGTAGCCCATTCCGGGGTTGGGAAATTTCATGCCGGGTATTTTTTGCGCCTTTGACTTCGCCATAAAGGAGAGGGTCGGGCCCCCGTCGGTAATCAGGATAATCTTCTTTTCTGCGTCGGCCCGTCCGGCATCTAAGATTTTTTTCGCCTCCAAAAGCCCTTCCTGGGTGAAGGTGCCGTTGGAGAAATGATCCGTGTTAAAGCCCGACCCGTTCCAATAGTTCGTATGGGTCGTAATATCGGCCGGCCGGGACAGGGGGATGCTGGAGAGGATCGAAGAAGTCCCGGCCTTGATCGGATACTTTCTAAAGGGGGGAGTAAGCTCCTGGGGCAAAACGAGCTTGGGATTCGTCTCATCGGCGCCGCCATAGCGTCCTGGCCGCTTCGGATTATTTGCTCCGTAGTTAAAAGAGAAACCGGAGTATTCCACATAGCCCAGGCGGATATTGGGCTGGCCTACGAGTTTCTGGACCAGGGTATTGACCTGGCTGCGGACATCTTGCTGGTGATTGTTTCGGCGAATGGAGCCGGAGTGGTCAACGACGAGGACGACGTCTACGGCCTTTCCTTCGTTATATTCGCTCTTGCCTTCGACGGTCAGCTCCATCTGATATTTGTTGGTCTTATCGTTTTCCAGGGCGGAAATCCGCTTGGAGATATAGCCCTCGGGAATTTCCATCTTAAAGGGCTGGGGGTTTCTGGCCTTTTCCTGGTTGATCTCTTCGGTATAGGGAGAGGGGAAGGAGCCCTTATCGGCTGTGGAGTGGTAGCTCGTCCCGTCGATGGTCAAAAAGCCATGGTAGACCTGGACCTGGTGGATCTGGGGATCCCGGTTGTAGGGGATAAGGCCTATTGTGTTTCCGCTGCCGTCTTTTTCTTCTTTCACCGGGGCCTTGACTTCCTCCAGCTCATAGAGGCCGTCTTGGAGGTCATCGAAAAGAAGGGTCCCGTCCGCATTTTTCACTTCCAGGGTCTTGGTGAACTCCACCACCCTTGGATTCTCGGCCACCCAGGCCCCATTAGGCAGGACGTCGGGATCCCAGTGCGCCTTAATCCGGCGGATCTGGAAGGAGGCCCCGGGAAGGGGCTGGTTCTCCGGATCCAGCTTCTTTAAGGTAAAGGAGCCGGTGGGGGCGCCTTCCTTAATGTTGATCAGGTCATAGCCCACGGGGGATGCGACCGCATTATATCCTTTCGGAGGATTGACCTCGCGGACGGAATAGACGTTGACCCGGTGGGTTTGGGAATCGACCGCAGGAAGGCCGGTAAATTCATAGGTCCAGGCATCATTCTTTCCGACGGTCTGCGTCTGATCAGGAGTTAGAGGCTCTCCATTTTTAAGAAGCTGGACGGTAACGGAATCCGGCCGGTCCGCTTCGGTGTCATTTTGCCAGTTCTTGCGGCCGATGACCGTGCCGTCATTCGTTTCCCCCGAAGCCTCAGGGTAGTTGGTCAGGGAAAAAGTCATGCCGTCCTGGAAGCAGGAGGAATAGAAGCCTTCCAAGGGTTCCTCGGCGACATGGTAAGGAATCTTTTTGTTCTGGGCATCATACTTGGGCAGGGTGAAGGTGACCTGGCTGAGCTGCTGGGCCGAGGAAATCTCCGCCACGGCATCATGGCCCTGGTCATCGACAGCGGTCTGGTTGGTGTTGAGGTTAACCACCTTGACCCTTGCCGTGACGGGTTCAGTGGGCTGGGTCTGCCAGAACTTATTGACGGTGACGGTGACCATCTTTGTCTCGGGATGTTCCAGGGCATTGGGAACGGGCACCTGGTTGGGCAGAAGGGCGCCCGAATTTGCATCGTGAATTTCCGCGGCCCTAAAGCCGTATTCGCCGGGCATGGGGAGGTAGCCTTCCTTGGTCCCTGTCTGGACCAGCTTGTAGTCTCCCTTCGGCACATTGACCGTGATCTTTCCATCGGGAGGAGTGGGCCCCAGGTGCTGGACTGACCCGTCAGATGCTGAAATGAGGTCAAAGGTCGCCCCTTCAAGCTTTACCGTGTCATCACCTTTTTCAAAGACTGTGATTTCTACGGGGACAGGGGTCGCCTCAAAAAGTTCAAAGGTCCGCCAGGGGGTCTTCGCCGGGCCCAAATCACTGCCATTAAGGTCCGGAACCTGGTAGGTTTTTGGATCTCCATATTTTCTGGGGGCATGAATGAGTTTAAATTCATAGGTTCCCACGTTCGGATCCAGGCCCTTAAAGTAAATGACCCCATCCTCTCCGGTCGTCTGGGTGGAGACGACCTTTCCGCTGCTTTTATCAATAATCTGGACGGTGGCATTTTTGACGGGCTGGTTCCGGGCGACTCCATTTTCTTGGGTCATGTCGACGACATGGATGGCCGCCCCGTTCGGCCCCTCAGGGGCATAGGCGTTTTCAATCTCAACCATATAAGGCTCGTAGAAGAAGCTCTTGGTGATGGTCATGGGGTCGGGATAGGGAACATAGTCCTCCGGAGCGGCGATTTGGCTGATGGTGTAGGTCCCATCCTTGAGGCCGTTAATCACGGCGATCCCATCGTCTCCGGTGGTGACGGTAATATCCTGCCCTTCTCCGGTCACCCGGAAGATGGCGTTGGGAATTCTTTTGCTGTGATCGGACTTGTCGTAAACCAGAAGCTTCAAAGGAACCAGTCCGCCGCCGTTGGAATTATAGATATGAACGGCATCTGTCCGCTTGACATTCGTAAAGGTCAGGGTGTGGGTGGGCTGCGTCTCAATTTTTAAGGCTTGGGGCATGAGATAGGGCAGGTGATCTTGGTCGGAAGAGATCTGGCGAACCGAGTATTCGCCCGGCTCAAGCTGTGCCTGAACCTGGCCCTGCGCATCGGTCGTTAAATTAATGGGCGCTATCGTCCCATCCTGACGGGTAATTTCAATAATGGCGCCGGCGATCTTAACCCCCTCATTATTATCTTCAACCACATTAACGGTAAGGGTGCAGGTTCCGGTCGTCGGGCCGGAGGGTCCCGAAGAAATCTTGACGTTCTGATAATCCAGATGAAACTCGCTTTCCGTTTCCTGGATGGTAACCTGCTTAATGGAAGTCACCGGCTTATATCCATCCGGGGCAAAGATCTGCTGGACGAAATAGGTTCCGGCGGAAAGGTCAGTCTTTGTTGCTTGACCCTGGCTGTTGGTGGTCAGCTTTTCGCTGGACCCTCCGGGCTGGAAGAAGGTAAAGACCCCGCCCTCAATGGGCTGGCCCGTGTCTTTGTCGGTCAGGGTGATATAAAGGGTCTTGGTCCCGGGTCCCCGCATGGGCGTGTACTGGCGGGCCAGGCCCTGAAGATCCTCTTTCATCAGCTGGTCAAGCTTATCTTTTTGACCTGTCCCCTGGTCGATCCCCTGGGGGGTTCCGGCCTGGGCCGGGGAATTTTGCAAAATTTCCTTAACTTTCTCGGCATTTGGCAGGGGCCTTGCCTCAGCCGCGGACTTCACCTTATTGATGATCTCTTCAGCGGTGACTTTACGGGTCCCCACCCTGGAGCCCAGGAGTTCCTTGGCCTTTTCCATCGCTGCCGGATCCAGGGCCTGGAGGTCCTGGCCGGCCTTTTTCGCCTGATCTTTAAGCTTGTCAGCCTGATCCTTCAGCTTGTCGGTCTGTTCCTTCAGCTTGTCTGCCTGGTCCTTGGCCTGCTGGCGGAGGATCTCCTTGGCTTCTTCGGGGCTCTTCCCGGCCAGGGCTTCGGCGGCGGCTTTGGCTTCGGCCGCTTTTTTGGCGGCGGCGGCCTTGGCATCGGCGGCGGCTTTTTCCGCTTTTTCCTTTACGGCCTTGGCTTCGGCTTCTGCCTTGGCCTTGGCTTCGGCGGCCGCCTTCTCTGCGGCTTCCTTCTTGGCCTTGGCGTCGGCTTCGGCCTTGGCTTTGGCTTTGGCGGCCGCTTTTTCCGCCGCCTCTTTCTTGGCCTTGGCCTCGGCTTCGGCCTTGGCCTTGGCCTCAGCGGCCTTTTCTTCCAGGTCCTTTTTCTTTTCTTCCAGACCTTCCTTATTAAGTTCTACCAGAGATACAATGGCGACCTGGCCCGGCGCAAGTTTCAGGGGCTTTTTGGGGTCGATTTCCCCGACCCGGCCCTGGGCGATTGGACGGAAGGCATAGCCATTGATATTGTCATTGAAAAGCAGGCTTGCAGTCTTGTTGAAAAGCTCAGCGCCCTTGATTTTTGCGGGGCCTAGGAGGTCCTCCACCGCTTTTTGGGCATCCAAAAGGTCTTTTTTCGGATCCTGGTCCTTTTCATAGGCTTCCAGGTCTTTGGCGTCTTTAATAATTCCGACCCGGGTCAGGTCCTTGACGGACCAGTCCTTGAGGGCCCCGCCCCAGGCTGAAGGATCCAGGCGGGATAAGTCCACCCCGTCCAGGTCTTTTTCATTAAAGCCCAGCTTGGCAAGGTCCATCTTCCCCAGTTCTCCTATTTTCCGGGTCAGGGCCTGGTCCACCTGGACCAGGTCATAGACTTCGATCCGGGCCTGACTGAGCTTGTCGGGGCTCAAAAGATCCAGCTGGGGGGTGTAGGTCGTTTCCTTATTTCCTGTATTGGCATAGGTAACAGTGGCCCGCCGGCTCAGATCCGTGACCTTCGAGGTCATCTGCGGGGCGAAGTCCTTGGGATCAGCTCCATCCTTGGGCCATACCAGATTTCCTTCTTTATTAATGCGGAAACGCTGGATTGCGGAAGCTGCGCCCAGGCGGGTCTGCACATCCAATGTCCAGCCGCCATTGTCATTTTCGTCTTTTTGCGTGTGAATGGGAGTGACGACTTTGGAATAATAGTAACCCTGGTCCGTGGGAACCAGGTGTTCGAGATCATAGGTTAAGAGGAGAGATTCTTCGTAGTCGGTGAGGTATTGCTGATTGAGGTCAAAATTTCTAAAGGCCTCCCGGGCATCGGCCAGGGCCTTCTGATTGGCTTTTTCTTCTTTGGTGGATTCTTCGGTCAAAAGGAGGGGTTTATCCAGACCATCGTCCGGATAGGTGATGAAGGTATTATAGATATCTGGTTTTTGTTCTTTGGTATAGAGCTTATAGACCCAGGTGATGGAGGTGGGTTTTCCATCGTCGTCTCGGCTTAGCTCATATTCCATCTGAGTCTCAAGGGTCTTGCCGTCTAAGCCTAATGTGTAAACTTTTCCTGCTTGACCATCTTTCAGGACCGGCTCGGCAAATTCCTTGGCTCCCTGGTCCAGGGCTTCCTTGGCTTCCTTACTCAAGGCGCCTTTCTTTGCGCCGGCGGGATCCGCTTTTTGGGCGTCCTTATTCGCCTGGTCTTTATTGTCGGTTTTCTCGCTGGATCCGTCCTTCTTTGGCGAATCTTTGCCGGCGAGAGGATCCAGGGACTTCAAATCCGGGATTTTCCAGTCTTCCAGCTTCTTTAAATCCAGGTCCTTTAAAAAGGAAAGGTCCAGGCCAAGCGCCTGGAGGTCTTTATTGGCATCTTTTTCCTGATTTTCTCCTGGAGGAGGGGTCGGGCGTGCGCTTCCCGGATCCTCGGAGCTCTGGGAATCCTTAAAATCTTTAAACTTTTTCAGCCCGTCTTCCATCAGCTTGCTGGCCTTGGAGACAAGCTCTTTTTCTTGACCCGAACTCTTTAAATCGGGCAAAGACCCACCCTTCTTGAGCAGCTTATCCAGGCTTGACAAATCTAGCCTCGGCGTCTCTGACAAGGCTGCCGTATCAAAGGAAAGCCCCTTCAGGGCGTCCAAACCCGAGGCCCCCTGGGCATATGCGGGTGTATAGGTGCCCAAGAGCAAGATCAGGGCTAATACTGTTGAAAGAATCCTCTTAAAGTGTTTCATTATGGTTTTCCTCCCCCACCTCAGAATTTAGGGAAAACGTTCTTCTAGAAAGTGTTCATGTCAGCGGATTGTAGGCTTGACTCAGTCTTAGGACAATTGCCGGGCGATCGCTGCGCCGGCGCCCGCCAGGCGCCGGGCGCTAGGTGCTATTCCGGGCGAGTGCCGGGCGAGCGCCGGGCGCAATTCCCGGCGAGTGCCCGGCGGGTGCCGGGCGCAATTCCCGGCGAGTGCCCGGCGAGTGCCGGGCGGATGCCGGGCGCAATTCCGGGCGAGCGCCCGGCGCAATGACCTTGGTCTGCCACCCAATAGCTGGCTGTTTTTGTGCTAATTGTATGCCGGGCGGGCGGCCGATCCGGCCCATCCGCCCCAATCATCCCTCTGCCCAAAGGCATCGGCTTATTTATATGAACGAAAGGCCGGACTTATACGATCGGCCCCCCGCCTCAAACTTCATAAATTTATAAAAATATAAAAGGACACATGAAGATACTTTAATTAAAGATACCATATGCTTTTTAATTTTTAAAGCATTTTTAAAAAAAAAATCCGACAAATATACCCGGGTATTTAGGGGCCCGCCAGAGGCGGGGGAAAATAAGGTGTCCCGGCCGCTGGCCGGGACGGAGTTGATAATGCGGAGAGCCCGGCGAGGCCTCAGGGAGTGTTGGGCGGGAGTGATTGTTAAATTTTTGACGAGATGTTAGGCCTCGGGAAGGGGTCGAGCCGGGGAAAACGCCGCCCACGGGCGGCTCCTTCTGAAACTATGCTTTGCCGGAGGACACGCGCGCGGGGACGAAGGCAAAGCGGTTTTAGCCGCCCGCCTCCGGGCCCGAGGGCGGGCCCGGAGGCGGGCTTCCTTATAAATTCTGGGGAAAACCTTCTGATCCTGACTAATCGGCCTTTTCGAGCTTTAGTCAGGAGTCGGTGACCCTGCCTAAATGGCGTTTTG
>CAMYOR010000007.1 GCA_947278105.1 uncultured Tissierellia bacterium | reverse complement strand
ATCTACACCTCTCTATTCGTCGGCAGCGTCAGATGTGTATAAGAGACAGCAGCGATCCGGAGAGATTTGAGAGGGCTGGAGGATCAACAAACAGGAGGAAAAAATATGTCTGTATTAACCATGAAATCTCTGCTCGAAGCGGGTGTCCATTTCGGCCACCAAACCAGAAGATGGAACCCAAAAATGGCTCCCTATATTTTCACGGAACGCAATGGGATCCATATTATCAACCTGCAAAAAACCCTTTATTTGGTGGATGATGCCTATGAAGCGGTTCGTCAATGTGCCGCAGAGGGCGGAAAGATTCTTTTTGTCGGAACAAAAAAGCCGGCCCAGGATTCGATCCAGGTCGAAGCAGAACGTTGCGGCCAATACTACGTCAACGAACGCTGGCTAGGCGGGATGCTTACAAATTTCCAAACCATTAAAAAAAGTATTCAGCGGCTGGAAAACATTGAGAAAATGGAAGAAGATGGTACTTTTGATCTTTTGCCTAAAAAGGAAGTTGCTGAGATAGAGCATGAGCATGAAAGATTAGACCGCTTTTTAGGCGGCATCAAAGATATGGAGGGCCTGCCTGATCTGATGTACGTTGTGGACCCAAAGAAGGAGCATATCGCCGTCCACGAAGCTAATAAGCTCGGCATTCCCATTGTCGCGATATTAGATACCAATGCTGATCCTGATGAAATCACTTATCCAATTCCGGGAAATGATGATGCCATTCGTGCCGTCAAGCTTATTACCGCTACCATGGCCGATGCCGTTTTAGAGGGCAAACAAGGCGAACAGATGGAAGAAGAACAGGAAGATAAGGAAGTCCCAACAGAAGAAGACCAGGAACTGGAAGAAGAATCAGATGAAGCTCAGGATGAAATCAGTGATGAGCAAAGAGAAGAAGACGAATTCCAGGAAGAAGAAGCTGAAGAAGAGATTGAGGAAGATGCCGAGTAATCCGGATGAAGGGAGAAAAAAATGACCATTACCGCCAAAGAAGTAAAAGAACTGCGTGAGCGCACCGGCGCAGGAATGATGGACTGTAAAAAAGCCTTGACCGAAACCAAAGGGGATATGGATAAAGCCATTGACCTTCTCCGTGAAAAGGGAATTGCCAAGGCGGTCAAAAAAGAAGGCCGAGTTTCCGCGGAAGGCTTGATTGGCTCCTATGTTCATAATGGAAGAATCGGTGTACTCGTTGAAGTCAACTCTGAAACTGACTTCGTTGCGAAGAACGAACAGTTCCAGGAATTTGTCCACCAGCTCTGTTTACACATTGCTTCGATGAATCCACAATATGTTTCTCAGGATGAGGTTCCTGCTGAAACCGTTGCCCACGAAAGAGAAATCCTTATCCAGCAGGCGATGAATGAAAGCACCAACATTCCGGAAGATAAGCGCAAATTTGTTGCGGAAAAGAAGGTCGAAGGCCGGATGAGCAAGTACTTCGAGGAAATTTGTCTATTAGATCAGGGTTGGGTTTTAGATCCGGATAAGAAGGTCGATACCATTCGCAAGGAGCTGATTGCCCATATCGGAGAAAATATTGTTATCCGCCGTTTTGTCCGTTATGAAGTCGGCGAAGGCCTTGAAAAAAGAAATGAGAACTTTGCGGAAGAAGTTGCAAAACAAATCAACGGTTAAGGTTCCATCCATATTTAAAGAAAGAACGGAGAGAAGCACCTTCTCTCCGTTCTTTTTATGGTAGTATTTTATAGGTAAAGAAAAGTTTTTTATGAGATTTCGTCATGATAGGTTTTATTGGCTTTTCAGGGGGTCGGGAAGAGTGGACCGGGCAAGGGCCGTTGAAAGGATCATTATGTTTGCTTATAAGAGAGTGGTATTAAAACTTAGTGGAGAGGCTCTGGCCGGAAAAAAGGGATCGGGGCTGGATGATTTTGCCATCGAAAATATCTGCCAGGCCATAAAAAAAGTTCACGATATGGGACTTGAAATGGCGATCGTCGTCGGCGGGGGAAACTTCTGGAGAGGCAAGGCCCAGTCGAATATTGAAAGGGCAAGTTCGGACCATATTGGTATGCTGGCCACGGTCATGAATGCCTTAAAGATCCAGGCCTCCCTTGAATCGCTGGGTATTGAAACGAGGGTCCAGACAGCGATTGAGATGAAAGCCGTGGCCGAACCTTATATCCGCCGCAGGGCCATTCATCATATCGAAAAGGGGCGGATTGTTATTTTAGGGTCCGGAACCGGCCTGCCCTATTTTTCGACTGATACAACGGCTGCATTAAGGGCCCTGGAGATTAATGCGGAGTGCATTTTGGTCGGAAAAAAAGGAACCGATGGGGTGTATAATAAAGACCCAAATCAATTTTCTGATGCGGTAAAATATGACCATTTAACTTACCATGATGTGCTCAATGAGGGTCTGCAGGTGATGGATTCTACGGCCATCTCCCTGAGCATGGATAACCATATGCCCCTGATTGTCTTCGGCATTGACCATCCAGAAAATCTAGTAAAGGTCGTCCAAGGGGAAGAGATTGGCACCCTCATCACTTCATAAGGATAAAATGCAATCCACATAAAAAAACAAAGGAGCTTACCATGTACAAAGAGAAAGCATACGAAGAAAGAATGAAGAAAACGATGGCCGCTTTCCAAAAGGATCTTTTGCACATTCGTGCCGGTCGGGCAAATCCCAGTCTTTTGGATAATATCAGCTTTAATTATTATGGGGTGGAAACTCCGATAAAGCAGGCCGCATCCATTAATGTTCCAGAGGCCAGGATGCTGACGATCACCCCTTGGGATCCCAAAAACATTAAACTCATTGAACAGGCTATTTTAGGGTCTGAACTGGGGATTACCCCTTCTAATGACGGGAAAATGATTCGCCTTCCTTTTCCTCCCCTCACCGAAGAACGTCGTAAAGACCTCGTTAAAGAAGTCTTACTGCGATTAGAAGAAGGGAAAATTGCGATTCGAAATATCCGCCGAGAAGGAATGGAAGAGATTAAAAAGGACGAAAATGACAAGGTTATTTCTGAGGACGATCGCTATAGTCAGGAAGATGACCTTCAAAAGCTGACGGATAAATATATCAAAATGCTGGAAGAAGCAGAGAAGGAAAAAGAAAAAGAATTAATGGAAATTTAGTCAGGTATTAGAATGGCCAAAGAAAGTTCCAAAGCCCTGGAGGGAGAGAAGATCAATTCGTCTTCTCTCCGTCATCTGGGAATTATTTTAGATGGGAACGGTCGGTGGGCAAAAAAACAAGGCTTGGAAAGAACCCAGGGTCACCGGGCAGGGATGGAAGCGGTTGTAAAGATCGTTCGTGCCTGTTCGGACAGGGGGATAAAGGCTTTAAGTCTCTATGCTTTTTCCACCGAAAACTGGAAGCGGCCGGAGGGGGAAGTGACCGCAATTATGGGACTATTGATTGAATTTGTTCACTCAAAAATGCCCGAAATTATGGAAAAAAATTGTCGGATTACAATGATGGGTGATCCGCAAAAGCTTCCTTTGCCGGCGAGAAAAGCCGTTCAGCTCGCCCTTAAAATGTCTGAAAAAAACACAGGAATGATTTTAAATATTGGTTTAAATTATGGGGGCAGGGCGGAAATTGTTCATGCTGTAAAAGCCTTGTGTAGGGAAGGGGTCCGGATGGATGAGATTACCGAAGAGGACATCCGTTCCCGGCTCTATACTGCTGATCTTCCGCCCCTTGATCTCCTTATTCGGACGGGCGGGGAATGCCGACTTTCTAATTTTATGATCTGGCAGGCGGCTTACGCTGAATTCTATTTCACAAATACCCTGTGGCCTGATTTTACTGAGGAATGCTTAGACCAGGCGATCCAATCTTTTAACCAAAGAGATCGTCGTTTCGGAGGAATTCATTGAAAAACTTTTTTATCCGAACCATTACCGGGGCTGTTTTGGTTCTGTTGGTCAGCCTGGTTGTCTTTTCTAAATCCAGAATGCTGCTCTTTATCTTAATTGAGCTTTTGAGCGCATCCTGCCTTTGGGAACTTTTTCAGGCGACCGAGCCGGATGAAGAAAAATGGCATCTTTTTTGGGCCGAAGGCAGTTGCCTTTTTCTGAATCTGGCCGGTTATTACCGCGAAACCACCTTACTTTTGGCCGTCTGGCTGATTTCTCTGATGGTTCTTTTTGTGATGAGTTTCCGGGAGTTTCCGGGAGAAATGAAGGTCATAGAGCAGCCTCTTTTTATTGTTGTCTACATTGTCTTCAGCTGGACCTTTGCCTATTTTTATCCGCCTGGTCGTCAAAATTACCTGGCTTTTCCCTTTGCAATCGCCTGGGGAACCGATACCATGGCTTATTTAACGGGCAGCTGGATTGGAAAAAGGCCCCTGACAAAGATCAGTCCGAAAAAGACGGTGGAGGGATCCATTGGGGGAATTTTGGGTTCCATTCTCCTTTGCCTGTTTTTTCGACAACGCCTATTCCCGGAGTTTTCTATCGGATTCCTAATCCTTTTTGCCATTTGCGGGTCGGTTCTCGCTCAGATCGGGGATATTTTTGCTTCCTCAATTAAAAGACGGTCGGAGATTAAGGATTTTGGGAAAATTTTAAGGGGACATGGGGGAATCATGGACCGATTTGATTCCGTTCTCTTTACCATCCCCTATGTGTGGCTGTATTTCTTTGTTTTCTTCCCCTGATGGAGGAAAACTCATAAAATGAAAAAATGAAATTTTGAGGTATTTATGTCCATTTTTTTTGCCATTATCATTTTTATGCTGGTTATTCTTTTTCATGAATTGGGTCATTTTTCCATGGCGAAGAAAGTCGGCATCCGGGTGAATGAATTTTCTGTCGGCATGGGGCCGGCTCTATTGCAAAAACAAAAAGGAGAGACTCTCTACTCTTTAAGAGCCCTTCCTTTGGGCGGTTATACGGCAATGGAGGGGGAAGATGAGGAGTCGACGGAAGAAGATAGTTTTGACCAGGCTTCTTGCGGCAGGAGATTTTTAACGATCCTTGCTGGCCCGCTGATGAATCTTTTAATTTCGTTCCTATGCTTTGCCATTTTTTCCGGGATCATCGGAAGTCCGACCCTGGTGGTAGGAGGGTTTTCTCCAAATTCTCCGGCAAAAAAAGCGGGGATTGAGATCGGAGATACCATTGTATCTATGGATGGCCAGCCCATTCGAGAATTTAATGAAATTTCTAAAAATCTTCAAGGGTCCGGGGGAAAGACGGTTGAGCTTAGAGTTCTTCGGGAAGGAAAAGAGCTAACCCTCCAAATTGAGCCAAAAGAGGATGGAGGGGCTTATTACCTGGGGATTACGGCACAAAATCAAAGGGGGATTTTCCTGGCAATTAAAGAAGGCTTTATCAGAACCTTCACCCTTTTGATCCAGCTTTTTCTCATCCTCTTTCGTCTTCTCACGGGCAAGCTCTCCCTGAAGGCTCTTTCAGGGCCCATTGGAGTGATTCATGTGATTGGTCAGGCGGCGCATCAGGGTTTTGCCCAGTTAGTTTTTCTAACCGGCTATATTTCTTTAAATCTTGGTTTTTTCAACCTTCTGCCGATCCCGGCCCTAGACGGTTCAAAACTTGTGTTTATTGCCATTGAAAAAATCAGAGGGAAAAAAATTCCTAAAAATATGGAGGAAAAAATTACTACGGCGGGTTTTGTCTTCCTCATGGCAATCATCCTAATCGTATCCGTCAAGGATATTTTTACCTTCTTTTTATAATTTTTGAAAAAGGGAAAGAGATCCGTTTAAAGTAAAGAAATGGACGCATTTAAAGTTTTAAAAAGGGTTGAAAAATAGATCTATGCAAAGAAAAATGACAAAAAGAATAATGGTCGGGAGAGTCCCCGTGGGCGGGGGAGCCCCCATCACAGTCCAGTCGATGACCAATACCCAAACCTCGGATATTGATTCGACCGTTCAGCAGATTCTCTCATTTGAAAGAGCGGGGGGAGACCTTTCTCGGTCGGCCATCAACTCTCTGGAGGATGCCCAAGCAATACTGGAAATAAAAAAGCAGACCTCTCTTCCTTTTATTGCGGACATTCAGTTTGATCCTCAGCTGGCTTTATATGCCGCCCAATATGGGGCGGATGCTCTTCGCATCAATCCCGGAAATATTGGGGATCAAGAAGCGGTAAAAAAAATAGTTTACCTTTGCCGGGATAAAAATATCCCTATCCGGGTGGGGGTGAATTCCGGCTCGATCTCCAAGGAAATGCTTAAAAAATACGGGGGGGTGAATGTTCACTCCCTCGTTTACAGCGCCCTGGAAGAGGTGGAAGTCATAAAGAAATTGGGCTGGGACCAAATTGTTGTTTCCATCAAATCCTCCAGCGTTCCTACGATGATTGAAGCCTGCCAGCTTTTCTCAAAGCTTTCTGATCTTCCCCAGCACCTGGGGGTTACGGAAGCCGGTCCTTCCTATTCTGGAATCATTAAATCAGCGGTTGGCATTGGAAGCCTCCTTTCTTCGGGAATCGGCGATACGATCCGAGTCTCCTTAACAGAAAATCCGGTGGAAGAGATCCGGGCAGCAAATGAAATTCTCAGGTCCCTGGCCTTAAAAAACAGAGGGGTCAATCTTATCTCCTGCCCGACCTGCGCAAGAACGAGGATTAATCTGATCGGCCTGGTAAAAGAGGCCCAGCGCCGTCTTTCTACTGTAGATAAAGACATTACCGTTGCCATCATGGGCTGTCCCGTAAATGGGCCGGGAGAGGCAAGAGAGGCCGATATTGGCATTGCGGGAACGAAAGGCTCGGGCGTTATATTTAAAAAGGGAAAGGTCCTTTTTCAGGTTCCTGAAGACAAACTCTTGGATTGCTTAATGGAAGAAGTGCAGAGGATGACCAATGAAAATCATTGATTTACTCCAAAAACTCAGAAGGGATTTTTCCCCATCTTCCACATATCAGGCAGAGATTATCAGAGCGGTTTACTTGAAAAGTAAGAGGGCTCTTATTTTGTTTATAGAGGAAGAAGATCCTATAGAAGGGGATGAAAAAGAAGATCTTTTAAAGATGCTTTCAGATTCCTTCTCCTGTAAAGTCTCCTTAGAAATGACTCCCGAGGAGAAGAAAGCGGACCTAAAGAAAATAAATTCAAAAAGCAAGGGTCCGGTTTTGAGAACAAAAGAACCCTCCACTGAAAACGAGGAGGGGGAAGACCCCTACTATTTGGAACCGGTTCGCCTTGCGGCTCCTTTGGATAAAAAGTCCGAGGGAAAAAACGATTCCCTTGCTGTCAAATCAGCCTCCTGCCCTTCTGTCAAGCCGGAGACCAAAGAAAATGGCTGGTCGGTCGGACGATTTACTGGAAAAGAGAAGGATTCTCTTCCCATCCAAGAGGCGACTTTCTCGCAGGGGAATCTCTGTACCGAGGGTTTTTTGGCGGAACCTTCTTATTTTGTCAGTAAAAACGGGACGACCATCCTCAGCTTCTTCTTATATGATCGAGAAGGAAATGCTCTGAGCGCAAAGTCTTTTATCAAGGAAAAAGATGCCAACCCCGAACAAATGAAGGAGTTCTTAAAACTTTCCTATGTCCAGGTAAAAGGAAAATCCCAGTATGATAACTACCAGAAGGCCAATGTCTTTTTTGCTTCTGCCATCCGGGAGATGCCGGCACCCTGCTCGGAGGACCCTGCCCGGGAAAAGCGGATTGAGCTTGCCGTTCACAGTAAAATGACGAGCATGGAGGGACTAATCAGCCCGGAGGCTTTAAAAACAAGGCTTAAAGATTGGGGCCATGATGTGGTGGGCCTGACCGATTATGGATCCTGCCAGGCCTTTCCAAAGTTTTACTCCATCCTTTCAAAGGCTGGCATTAAAGTCCTTTACGGGCTTCATGCCCGGGTCCTTCAAGATGACCACGATATTTTACGAAACCCCTTTGAAAGAGATTTGGGCCCGCTCAAGGGAAAGTATACGGTCTTTGACCTAGAAACCACGGGCTTTTCCCATTTTAATGAGTCCATTATCGAAATTGGAGCAATCCGTCTGGAAAATGGGAAGAAGGTAGGGGAATTTTCAGAATTTGTCCATCCCAATGGAAGTATTCCAGAAAAAATCACCCATTTGACGGGGATCACGGATGCAATGGTCCAAGGGGCCGATCCCATAGAAAAAGTCCTTCCCCGATTTTTAGACTTTGCCCAGGGATCGATTTGGGTGGCCCATAACGCTGCCTTTGACCTGGGCTTTATCCGTGAAAAGGCCTTTGAACTGGGCCTAAAGGTTGAGCCCTGTTCCTTAGATACCCTGGGCCTTGCGCGAGCCCTGCATCCGGAATATAAAAATCACAAGCTTGATACGATCACAAAGGAGCTGCAGGTGCCCCTTCTTCACCATCACCGGGCCATCGACGATGCGACTGCAACAGCCTATGCCTTTGAGAGGCTGATGGAAGAATGGGAAGAGAAGAAAATCTCACTGGAAGAAATCAACAAGACCCCTTCTGACTTTCCCCTGAGCCGCCATGAGTCCCATGACCTTTTAATTTATCTGAAAAACCAGGATTCATTAAAATCTTTTTATCAGCTGGTCTCCGAAGCCAATATGAATTATTTTTATCGGACTCCAGGCTTTCCGGCCTCCCATTTAAAAAAATACAGGGACTTATTTGTCATTGGAACAGGCTTTGTCGGCTCCAGGCTTTTTGAAGCGGTGTCCCGAAGATGGCCCAGAAAGGCCCTTTTAGACCTTGCCCGAGAAGCGGATTTTATCGCAGTCGAGCCCCCTTCCTTTGCTGATAAAGCAATTTTTGAAGAATTGGCCGGGGATGAAAGTCAGTTTCGGAGTTTTACGGAGACGCTCATTTCTCTTGCGGAGGAACTTAATATGCCCTGCTGTGCGGTTGGTATGGCAGAGTACCTGGATCCGGGAGAAAGGCGGGCAAGAAATATTCTTGTCAATTACGAAAGGAAGAAGGAATTTGACCTCAATGGCCGCTACCAGTTAAAAACGACCGGAGAAATGCTGGGGGCTTTTTCTTTTCTGCCCCAGGCCCTGGCTCATAAGCTTGTGATCCGCGGCCCCCAAGAGGTCGCAGAGATGATTGAGCCCATTGTTCCCATCCCCCAGGGAACCTTTACACCGAAAGTAGAAGGCTCTGACGAAGAACTCAAGACCCTGGTTTGGAAAAGCGCAAAAACCCGATATGGGGACCCTCTGCCGGATATTGTTCAAAAAAGGCTGGATCGAGAACTGGGATCCATTATTTCCAATGGCTATTCGCCCCTATATGTGATTGCAGAAAGACTGGTGAAAAAATCCAATGCGGATGGATATTTGGTGGGATCCCGAGGGTCCGTCGGCTCTTCTCTTGTGGCAACCATGGCAGGCATTACCGAAGTGAATCCTCTGCCCCCTCATTATGTTTGCCCGGATTGCCATTACAGTGAATTTTTAGAAAATCCCCCGACCTTCTCCGGATTTGACCTTCCCCAAAAAACCTGTCCAAAATGCGGGGCCCCTCTTTACAGAGACGGACACAGCATTCCCTTTGAGGTTTTTTTAGGATTTGACGGCGATAAGGAGCCTGATATTGACCTGAATTTCGCAGGGGAATATATGTCAGACATTCACCAGTATACGGAAGTTCTTTTCGGCCGGGGGAAGGTTTTTCGGGCTGGGACGATTTCCGGAGTGCAGACTAAAACGGCCTATGGTTATATCAAAAAGTACCTGGAAGCCCCCTATGCCTTAGCTGAAGATCTTTCAATTAACGAAGGCCAGATCGCCTTCTTGCAAAAGACAATGGAGGGGGTCCGCAGAACCACCGGACAGCACGCAGGGGGCCTGATTATTGTCCCCCAGGATATGGAAATCTCAGATTTTTGTCCCATTCAATACCCGGCGGATGATTTGAGCTCAGCGGTGGTTACCACCCATTTCTCTTATAAAGACCTGAGCGGACACCTGCTTAAACTGGATGAATTGGGCCATACCAGTCCGACCACCCTCAGGCAGCTTGAAGAGATGACGGAGATTGATCCCTTGAAGATTCCCTTTGATGATCCGGAAACGACCGGCCTTTTTACTTCTTCAAAGCCATTGGAAGCTTCTTATCCCTATTCCAACCAGGAAGACGGGGCCTTGGGCCTTCCGGAATTTGGCACAAATTTCGTCCGCGGAATGCTCAAGGATACCCGGCCCACGACCTTTGCAGAGTTTATTCGAATTGCCGGCCTTTCTCACGGAACCGATGTCTGGCTCAATAACGCCAGGGACCTTATTGAAAAGGGGACCATCCAGCTGACGGACGCCATTTGTACAAGAGATGATATTATGACCTATCTTATTTCCATGGGTATGGAGAAGCTGGATTCCTTTAAAACCATGGAGGCAGTCAGAAAGGGGAGGGGACTTCCGGAGGGAATGGAAGAAAAGATGAGGGTCTGTGGGGTTCCGGATTGGTATGTTGAATCCTGCCGGAAGATTCAGTATATGTTTCCCCGGGCCCATGCAGTGGCTTATGTTATGATGTCCTACCGAATCGCCTGGTTCAAAGTTCATCGTCCCGCTGCCTTCTATGCCACTTATTACACGCAGAGGTTAAGCGACTTTTCTACAAGCCTCCTTTGCAAGGACCTGACTCAGACACAGAAAAATTTGGAAGAGGTCCGGGCCCAGGGCGGAAAAGATAATGACAATAAAATCGGACTTTTGGAAGTCATTGAAGAAATGTATGCTAGGGACTACTCTTTTGCCCCTGTAGACCTGATGAAGTCAGAGGCTACTACCTTTATTATTTTGGACGAAAAAAGAGTTTTGCCCCCGCTTTCTGCCCTGGATTACGTATCCGAGGCAAATGGACTGGCAATTGTTGAGGAACGAAAGAAGGGGGACTTTATCTCCCGGAGTGATTTTCAAAAGAGGACAGGCTGTAACCGGTCTGCAATGGAATCCTTAAGCCAATATGGACTCTTGGATTCCTATCCGGAAACCAACCAATTGTCTTTTTTAAAGGGATTTTAATGGATTTTCATCGCAAAATGTGTTATATTTATTTTGTTAGAAGGTGCGTCTGAGTACAAGAGCGGGTTTTCCGCTCTTGTTTTTTTAAGGAGGGAAAATTTGAACAAAAAAGAGCTGACGGCTCTGCGAAATCAGTTGGAAGGAAAAGTCGAAGAGGCTGGCTTCGAAATTCTGGATCTGGAATATATCCAGGCCGGAAAAGACCGTATTCTGCGCTTTTACATTTACAGTCCGGACGGAGTAGGGATTGATGAGTGCGAAAGGGTCTCTCATATTTTAAGTCCGCTTCTCGACCAGCTGGATCCCATTGCATCGTCCTACCTTCTGGAAGTCTCTTCTCCGGACTTATCCCGGCCTATGAAAACCGACCGAGAATTTCAAATCCGCCAGGGAGAGGATCTGGAATTTACTTTTTACAGAAAATTTCAAGGAAGAAAGCAGCTAATTGCAAAGCTCATCGGTTTTGACAAGGAAAGCTTCCATGTGATGTTAAAGGATGCAAAAGGAAAAGAAGAAGACCTGGCCATTCCACGGTCTGAGGTTTGTACGGTCAAAGTCGCACTGATTTTTTAGGAGGAATCATGAATCAAGAATTACTGGGAGCTTTGGACGATCTGGAGGCTTCGAAGGGCATATCCAAGGAAGTGATTCTGGATGCCCTGGAAAAAGCTCTGGAGAAGTCCTATGAAAAAAATTTCGATGATAATACGAATGTCGAAGTCCATGTCGACCGATTAAGCGGTGAAATTCGTGTTTTCTCGGTAAAAAAGGTGGTGGAAAAGGTCGAATCTCCCTGTCAGGAAATCAGTCTTACCGAGGCCCGGGAAAGAGATGTGGACTTTAATCTTGGGGATGAAGTTCGGGTTGAGGTCAATCCTGAAAACTTTGGCCGAGTGGCCGCACAGACGGCCAGAAACATCATCATACAAAAGCTCCATGATGCTGAAAGGCAAAATGTCTATGATGACTATATCGACCGGGTTCGAGAAGTCATCACCGGGACCATTCAAAGGGTGGATGTCCATAATATTTACATTAACTTAGGCCGGGCCGAAGGGGTGATTCCTCCAAGAGAACAAATTCCCGGCGAACATCTCAGACAGGGAGATCGGGTTAAGCTTTATGTCATGGAGGTTCGAAATGCGGCAAAGGGGGCGCAGATCCTGCTTTCTCGAGTTCATCCGGATCTGGTGACCCGGCTTTTTGAACAGGAAGTCCCGGAGATTGCAGATGGAGTGGTTGAAATCTACTCGGTTGCAAGAGAAGCTGGATCCCGGTCTAAAGTTGCCGTTTTTTCCAATGACGTGGATGTGGATCCCATCGGCGCCTGTGTAGGATATAAGGGATCTCGGGTAAATATCATTGTTGATGAACTCCATGGTGAAAAAATGGATATCACGATCTATGACAAGGATCCCAAGGTTTTCATCTCCAACGCCTTAAGTCCTGCCATGGTCAATAATGTGATTACGAATGTTCCTGAAAAATCTTCTTATGTGATTGTACCAGATGATCAGCTTTCCCTTGCCATTGGAAGAGAAGGACAAAATGTTCGTTTGGCGGCTCGCCTTACGGGGTGGAAGATTGACATCAAAGGGGAAAGTGAATATTTGAAAAATCCGGAATTTTATGATGCCGCTGAAATTTCGGAAGAAGAAAAAAAGCCTCTTCAAGAAGAAGAGCAGGAAGAAGAATAGAATCAAATTTTTAAAAGAGAAACAAAAGCTTAAATAAGGAAAAGAATCCATGAAAAAAGTACCGGTCCGAAAATGCGTAGCCTGCAATGAACGAAAGAGCAAGTATGAACTCATACGCATTGTTAAGGGAGAAGACGGGTCACTGACCATCGATGAAAGCGGAAAGGCCAATGGCCGGGGGGCTTATCTATGTAAAAACCCCGCCTGTATCTTAAAAGCAAAAAAGACAGGGCGGCTTAAGATGAGCCTGAAAGCTGAGGTCCCGGAAGACTTTTATGAGGAGCTTATGAACTATGTAGAAGAATAGAGGTGCCGGATGAGGGTTTATGAATTAGCAAAAGAATTAAATGTTTCAACAAAAGCGCTGAGACAGTTGATGAAAAAGCGGTTTGGTTTAAGTTATCCATCCCATATGTCAGGTGTTGAAGATAGCGATGTGGCAAAGGTAAGGGAATATTATTCTAAGAGGGAAGGAAAATTGACGGAAATAAATAATGAAAAAAACGCCTCACCTTCTTTAAAGAAGGATGAAATAAAAGCTGGCGCAAAATCGAAAGCAGACGGCCCTTTGAAAAATCCCGTTTCGTCCGCCCATTTTTCCCCGAAAAAGAAGATCCAGTCAAGCCCCCATCCATCGGCTCCTTTAAAGCGTCCAAAACCTTTAAAGGGGGAGCTGGAGGAAGAGGGTGCCCAGCACAAAAAAACCAGGAAACCGCATATTAATGCCGATGCAGGAGAAGAAGACCTGCCAAAGAAAAAGCATTTCGAGCGCAAATCCCGTCATCGCCAGGAAAATTTTGATGAAGATGCCGAGGAGGGTCAGGAGAAGGGAACGAAAGCGAAGAAACCCTTCGCCAATAAGACAAACAAAAATACGAACAAATCCAAGGTTCGCAATAAGCCTCAGCCGGTAAAGGCGAAAGAAGAGGCCCCAGACGACGACTTTAATGCAATTGTTGAAATCCCAGAAGAAATTACGGTGGGGGATTTTGCCCGAGCGATTCATAAGAATGCCATGGATGTAATTACCGCCCTGATCAAGCTGGGGGTGATGGCCGGATTAAATGAATCCATTACTTTTGAAACCGCAGAGAAGGTCGCAGAAGCCTTTGGGGTTCTGATAATGAAGCCGGAAAAGAAAAATTCGGATGAAATTTTTGACCGGTTAGATTATGAGGATAATCCCAGGGATTTAAAGCCCCGGCCTCCTGTTGTGACAGTGATGGGACACGTTGACCATGGCAAGACCTCCCTTTTGGATAAGATCCGGGAAACCTCGGTAACCCGGGGAGAAGCGGGGGGAATTACCCAGCATATTGGCGCTTCGGTTGCCCGAATTGAAGGAAAAACCATTACCTTTATCGACACACCTGGCCATAAGGCTTTTACGGAAATGAGGGCCCGGGGGGCGGAAATTACGGATATTGTCATTTTAGTCGTTGCGGCGGACGACGGAGTCATGCCTCAGACTATCGAGGCTATTAATCATGCCAAAGCCGCCCAGGTTCCGATTGTTGTCGCCATTAATAAAATTGACCGCTATGGGGCAAATCCGGAAAGAGTCATGCAGGAGCTAATGGAATATGGTCTTGTGCCTGAGCAGTACGGGGGAGATACCATTATGGTTCCGGTTTCTGCAAAGACGGGAGAAGGAATCGAGGATCTTTTGGCCAATGTTCTGATTTTAGCCGAAGTTCTTGAGCTTAAAGCAAATCCCAAGCGCCCGGCGGTAGGGGTCGTGATTGAGTCACAGTTGGAAAAGGGGATGGGGCCCACCGCCTCCATTGTTGTTCAAAAAGGGACGCTGACCAATGACGATTATATTGTTTCGGGCTATGTTTCTGGGCATATTCGGGTAATGTTTGATGCCCGGGGCAAGCAGATAAAAAAGGCAGGCCCATCCACTCCTGTTAAAATTACAGGGCTAACGGATCTTCCAGAGGCTGGGGATAAGATTTACGCAGTCAAGGATGAAAAAATTGCCCGCGATTTTGCCGCACAGGCAGGGGAGAGAGCACGGGAACAGAAGTTAAATTCCACGACCCACGTATCCCTGGATGACCTTCATATGAAAATATCGGAAGGGGGCCTGAAAGAACTCAACCTCATTGTCAAAACTGATGTTCAGGGTACGATTGATGCCCTTGCCGGCTCTTTGAAAAAGCTGGGCAATGAAGAAGTGAAGGTCAACATTATCCATGCTGCAGTAGGGGGGATCAGTGAGTCGGATGTGATGCTTGCGGAGGCCTCGGATGCGATTATCATTGGTTTTAATGTCCGGCCAAACCAGGGAGCCCTGGCTCAGGCAAAAAGGTCCAGCATTGATATCCGAACTTACCGGGTGATTTATGAGGCGATTGAAGATATTGAAAACGCAATCGCCGGAATGCTGGAGCCGGAGATCGAGGAAGAGGTTCTGGGCCGGGCGGATATTCAGGACACCTTTAAGGTTCCCAATGTGGGGACCGTTGCAGGAATTTATGTAACTAGCGGCAAAATGGTTCGTTCTGCCAAGGTTCGCCTGATCCGGAATGATATTGTTATCCATGAGGGGGCCATTTCTTCGCTCAAAAGGTATAAGGACGATGTCCGCGAGGTTTTAAAGGGCTATGAAGGCGGCCTGGGCATTGAGAATTACAACGATGTTAAGGTCGGAGACATCATCGAATGCTACCACGAGATTGAAGTTCAGGCCAAATCCTCCGGACAGACTTCATAAATGAAAGGCCCGGAATTTCCTGTCCCGGGCCTTTTTCGAGTAAAGCTCAGAAGGGGAAGGAGCCATTAATGAGAGAGAAAAGAAGAAACCGGATCGGTCAAGAAATAAAAAGAGTACTCTCTTATGCCATTTCCTATAAGCTGAAGGATCCTCAGATCAAGGAACTGACCTCTGTGTCGGATGTGGATGTTACCAGGGACCTTTCATACGCAGATATCTATGTGACCGTGATGGGAACGGAGTGGGAAAAGAAACAGACCATCGAAGGGCTTACAAAAGCTCGGGGATTTTTAAAACATGAACTGGGAGAAGAGGCAATTTTGCCCTCGATCCCTGAACTGCGTTTTCACCTGGACCAGTCCATTGATTACGGAATGCATATGGATGCCCTAATTGAAAAGGTCATCGCCAAGGATGAGGAAAGTCAGGCGAAAAGGCAGGAGAGTGAAGGGATCCCCTTCGATGGGGACCCGTCTGTTTCCGAGGGAGAAGTCCATGAATAGGATTTGGAATGAAATGGGGGAAATTCTGAGGAAGGCTGAGACCATCGCACTTGCAGGGCATGTCAACCCGGACGGAGACTGCATTGGGG
>CAMYOR010000006.1 GCA_947278105.1 uncultured Tissierellia bacterium | reverse complement strand
TACACCTCTCTATTCGTCGGCAGCGTCAGATGTGTATAAGAGACAGGGCAAAGGAGGTGTGGCGCCTTCCCTGGGAATCAAAAGGAGAAATTCGAACCAGTCGGTGGACCCCCTTTTCTCCCTTGCAGTAGCCATAGGCATGGGGACCGGAGATCATATAGGAAACGGATTTAATTCCGCCCCCCTCCTCCTTGTTCAGGGAGAGCATCTCCACCTTCCAGCGCCGGCCCTCAAACCAGCGCTCATACATCCGCTGAAGCATCTGGGCCCAATCGGTCGCTTCTATCCCGCCGGAACCCGCATGGATGGAAAAATAACAGGGATTTTTATCGTATTCCCCGGAAAGGAGGGTCTGGGTCTCCAGGGCCCGGGTCTCCTGTCGGAGCCGGAAAAACATTTCCTCGATTTCTTCCTGGTCCTTTTGAAATTCTTCCTCGGTCACCAGGTCCGTCAATTCGGAAAGGTCCTGGTAATCTTGGAAAAGCTTCTCGTACTCTTCGACCGTGTCCTTATTGGTGTTCAGGTCCACCAGAATTTCCTGGGCCTTTTCAGGATCTGACCAAAAGTCCGGGGCCGCTGTTTTTTCCGTGCTTTTTTTAATCTGCTCTTTTAATCCCTCAATGTCAAAGGGACCTCCTAAGACTGTTTAGGCTCTGCTCAATGTCCTCCAGAGCCTGACGAATTTCATATAGCTCCATAAAACACCTCGTCTCTTGAATCCATTCTTCCGAATTTTCTGCCGGGAAAGATAGGCCTGGCCTTTCGGCCTTCCCGAACCTTACACAATCCCCTTTCCGTGGCAGTTCTTGTATTTTTTCCCGGATCCGCAGGGGCAGGGATCGTTTCTTCCAATTTTCTTATTCTTTCTCACATAGGTGGAAGGGCCGCTTTCAGAAGCTTCCGCTCCGCCACCTTCCCGGATTCCCCGGGCTACCTGAGTTCTTTCCATGTTTGAGGCAGGAACGACATGGTAGATCATCCGGACGGTTTCCTGGCGGATGTTATCGTTCATCTCGCTGAACATCTCAAAGCCCTCATTAGCATAAGCCCGGACGGGATCGTCATTGCCATAGGCCCGGACATTGATTTCCTGGCGAAGCTGTTCCATGGAGTCGATATGGTCCATCCACCGGGTGTCCACGGACCGGAGAAGGATAATCCGCTCCAGCTCTCTCATGACTTCAGATCCCATTTCCTTTTCCTTGTCCCCATAGAACTGGTCGGCCATGGCTGTGATCTTCTCCTTAACCTTGGGCTGATCCATGGAGCGAATTTCTTTTTCATCCAGCCTAATATCCGGAAGGAAAAGATTATCCAGGTAAGTCGACAGGCCTGAAACTTCCCAATGCTGGGGGTCAGAATCAGGAGCGCAGAAGGAATCCACGGCATCGGAAATGACTGAGTGAATCATCTCGGTGATGTATGCCTTCATGTTTTCCCCGTTTAAAACCCGGTTTCTTTCCGAATAGATGGTCTTTCTCTGGACATTCATGACATTATCAAAGTCCAAAACTCTTTTCCGGGTGGCAAAGTTATTGGATTCGACCCGCTTTTGGGCCATTTCAATGGACTTTGTCAGCATCTTGGCTTCGATGGGCTGGTCGTCCGGAAACATATCGGATTCCGAAAGCTGGCGCATTTTTTCGCCCCCGTAAAGGTACATCAGCTTGTCGTCCAGGGCGATATAGAACCGAGATTCGCCGGGATCCCCCTGACGGCCGGAACGGCCTCGCAACTGATTATCCACTCTTCGGGATTCGGAACGGGCGGTGCCGAGGATATATAGGCCGCTAGCCTCCACGACCTTTTTGGCATTTTCTTTGGTCTCCAGGGCAAACTGTGCCTTGAGGTCCTGGAAAAGCTTTCTGGAGTCCAGAATTTCCTGGCCGCTGATAAAGTCAATCGGCGCCTCTTCCCCTTCTTCTTCGCTGACCGCATGAACGGGGAATTTGTCTTCCGGTTCGACATGACGGAAGGAATCGGCCCAGCTGATCAGCTCTTCCGAATACCCCTTCTTGGTCATTTCCTGCTTTGCCATCCACTCCGGGTTTCCGCCCAGAACAATATCGGTCCCACGGCCGGCCATGTTGGTGGCGATGGTGACCGTTCCAAAACGGCCCGCCTGGGCGACAATCGCCGCTTCCTTGGCGTGCTGCTTGGCATTTAAGACCGAATGAGGAATACGCTCCTTTTTAAGGAGCCTAGAAATATGCTCGGAGGTTTCAATATCTTCGGTGCCGACAAGGATAGGCTGGCCGGTGGCATGGACCCTCTCAATTTCCTCGATAATCCCATTGAATTTGCCTTCCTGGGTTTTAAAGACAACGTCATCCCGGTCCTTTCGAATCATGGGCTTATTCGTTGGAATTTCCACCACATCCAAGTGGTAAATTTCCGAAAATTCGTCTTTTTCAGTCATGGCGGTCCCGGTCATCCCGGAGAGCTTATCGTACATCAGGAAGAAGTTCTGGAAGGTGATCGTGGCAAGGGTCTTGGATTCGGATTTGATCTCGACTCCTTCCTTGGCTTCAATGGCCTGGTGGAGCCCATCGGAGTACCGGCGTCCTTCCATAATACGGCCGGTGAACTCATCGACAATCTTAACTTCCCCATCGACGACGACGTAGTCAATATCCCTTTGCATCAGGGTCCGGGCCTTTAAGGCCTGGTTGATATAGTGCATTAGCTCCATATGAGAGGGATCGGCGATATTTTCCACGCCAAAGGCTTTTTCCGCCTTCTCCGACCCTCTTTCCGTCAGGTTGGCCGAGTGCCTTTTCTTGTCGACCACGTAATCCACGGTCTCCAGGGGATGGTCGGCCATCAGGGAATCCAGTTTTGATTCTTCTTCGTTCGGGTCAATCAGCCGGCCCTCCAGGGTTGTGACAAAGTGATCAGCCCGGGAGTACATTTCGGTGGAAGGATCTCCCTGGCCGGATATGATCAAAGGAGTCCGGGCTTCATCAATGAGGATGGAGTCGACTTCATCGACAATGGCGTAATGGAGCGATCTTTGCACGACTGAACTGTTATAAATGGCCATGTTGTCCCGAAGGTAATCGAAGCCGAACTGGTTGTTGGTTCCATAAGTGATATCGGCGTTATAGGCTCTCTGCCGCTCTTCGGTTGTCATATCCTGGAGGATACAGCCCACGGAAAGACCCAGGAATTCATAAACCTTTCCCATCCATTCGGAGTCTCGGGTGGCCAGGTAGTCGTTGACGGTGACAATATGAACGCCTTTTCCCTCTAATGCATTAAGGTAGGCGGGCATGGTTGCGGCTAAGGTTTTTCCTTCACCGGTCTTCATCTCGGCGATCCGCCCCTGATGGAGGACAATTCCCCCCAAGACCTGGACTGGATAAGGCTTCATTTGAAGAACACGGAAAGCCGCTTCCCGGACCAGGGCAAAGGCTTCAGGAAGAAGCTGGTCCAAGCTTTCTCCATTTTGGAATCTTTCTCTTAATTTTGGGGTCATTGCTCGAAGCTCATCATCCGAAAGAGACTCGAAATGAGGCTCAAGGTCGATGACCGCCTGCACCTTTGGTTTTAATTTATCGACTTCTTTTTGACTAAAAGATTTCGTAAACAGATCTAATAATCCCATCTTTTTCATACCTCCCAATGGCTCATACAGAGTTTATTATACACAAAACAAAGCCGAGCTTTCGGCATTTTTTGCGATTTGACATCTTTTTTGCCTTGTGAAAACCTTTGCGAATGAAAAAACTTTTCGAAGGGGAAAATTTTTTCAAAAGAAAACTTTTCGGACAGGAAAATCCCCCGCAACCTTACCTGCGGGGGATTCCTAAAGAAATGCAATTCCTTTATGTCGGAAGAGGTCTTGCCAAATCGCTTTTTCCATTCTAGAACACTTGTCCTGCGCTTTGCAGACCTCTTATCTGCTTTTGTTACTTATATATTACCCAGAAATTTTAATTAAACAGCTTTTTATTAAATTTTTTTAAAATTTTTTCTACTTGACGAAGGTCCCTTCCCGAGGAAGAATCATTCCGTAATTTCCTGCTTTTCTCTTATAGACCACGCTCAGGGTATCGTCCTCCATATTGAGGAAAAGGAAGAAATCATGGCCCAAAAGATTCATCTGAAGAACCGCCTCTTCCGGGGTCATCGGCATGACATCAATTTCCTTGACTCGGACGATTTCAGCCTCCTCCCGGTCCTCTTCAGGGAGGTCCTCGACCGCTTCGAAATTAATATCCCGGCTTTTAGCGGAACGGAATCTTCGGATCAGCTTTGTCTTGTATTTTCTCACCTGGGAAACCAGGGAATCAATGCAGGCATCCACACTTTCCAGCATTTCAAAGGAGGATTGGTCGGCCCGCAAAATGGTTTTCGATCCGGTCATGGGAATGGTGATCTCTACCCTTTTACTATTTCCCTCCGTGGAAAGGACAACGGTGGCTTCCACATCCTCATCGAAGTACTTGTCCATGCGGTCGATTTTCTTTTGAACTTCTTCTTTAAAATTATTGCGGATAGTGATGTTCTTTCCTACATAATTAACTTTCATAACGACCTCCTCGAGTTACTTATTATAAATATATCCCAAATTGTAAAAAAATAATCGTTTTCCGGAAGGCTCCCCTCTTTCTTGCCTATTTTCCGATCGACCAGGCAATGGATGCCGCCTTGTGAATGGCCAAAAAGCTCCACCTTTGATCGGTGTTATAGGGAGAGTTGGGATCGTTGACAATATAGCCTCCGTCATCCTTTCCCTGAACAAAGACATAGTGGTTGCCCACGGCAAAGGTTCCGCCCGCCGATAAGATACAGACAACATTGCCCTTATTCAGCTCATCCTGAAGGATCTTTTCATTAAAGACGATCCGCCGGGACTTGAGACCGAAGTCGTCGGGCCCGAAGTCAAAGAGAGAGGCAAAGGTGCCTTTTCCGCTGTACTTCTGTTTCTCACAGTAGCGGGCAGCCGCATAGGGGGTAAATTCCCTCTTTCCCGTCAGGCCGACAACGATATTAGAGAAGGTCGTCGGGCCGCAGCCGTTGACCGCCATGATCCCCTGCCCATAAGAGGTAAAGCCCCACATAGGATCCCATTGGATGGCATTGGGAAATTTTCCCACATAGCGGATATGGTCAGGACTGATCGGAGCCGGGTGCTTTTTCCACTGATCGTATTTTAAAATGGAAGCCTTGGCCTCGGGATATTTGTCGCACTTACTTCGAAGGTCCGGGGGAAGGTCCACATAAGCCTGGGCCTGCAGAAAATCCGGAACTTCTTCATAGGGATAGAGGGAAGTGCCCTTGGCGATCCCTTCCGGGATAATCAAAGGTTTTTGCCCGACTCGGCTGTCCCGGGGGAAAAGCTCTGCTGGAGCCTCTTCTTCCTCCCGAAGGGGCCGGTCCGAATGAACCGGAACCGGTTTTTTCTTTTTTCTCAAAAAGAAGATCATCAGCAAAAGGAGGAGCAAGACCAGAGCAAGGCCCATGACCATGACCTGTCTTCTGGCTCTCCTTCTCCTCTGGAGGGCCATTTGCCTTCTGCGCTCCTGACTTCTCGGGTCAGCCTTCATACGGTTATCCATTTTTCTTCCTCATCTATCCCGGAATGCCGCGGCGGCCCTTCTACTTTCCTTCTTCCGGGCTTTCTTCCGCTTTCGCCTTTTTTTCGTCAATCAGATTCCCCAAGGTCCTCCAGGCAAGCTCTGCGCACTTGACCCTCTGGGGCATATGGGAGATGTCCTGCAGGGCCACGGCGTCCCCAATGGAATCTTCCAGTTCATCCATATCGGTTTTGCTTCCTTTTATCATACCAATAAAATCGCCGACCTGCTTTTTTGCTTGATCGAGAGTTTCTCCTTCGATCAGCTGGCACATCAGGGACGTGGATGCCTGGGAAATAGCACAGCCGTGGCCGGTAAAAGAAGCTTCCTCGATGACATCGCCATGAAGCTTCAGGTGCAGTTCAATCTCATCCCCGCAGGAGGGGTTATGGCCAGGAACGCTTTCGGTCGGATCTTCCATTTCCTTATGGTAATCCGACTTATAGGCGTGCTGCATGACAATTTGTGAGTAAACGTGACGAATATCTGCCATTTTATGCCTCCTTGAAGCCCATAACCTCGCGGGTGTAATTCAGGGCTTCGATCAGCCGATCCACTTCTTCTTTTGTGTTATAGAAAGCGACCGAAGCCCGGCAGGAGGCGGAAATACCTAGGTACCGGTGGAGGGGCTGAGTGCAATGGTGGCCGCTTCGAATGGCGACCCCCTTGGTATCGACAATGGTGGAGACATCATGGGGATGGATCTTGTCTAAGTTAAAGGCGACCGCTGCCCCACGGGAACCCTTTTTAGGCCGGTAGACGGTCGTCCCGGGGATTTCCCTTAAACGGATGGCGCAGTATTCGGCCAGGGCTTTTTCATACTTTTCAATATGGTCGAGGCCGATGGCATGGATATAGTCAATTGCCGCATGAAGGCCCACGACTCCTCCGACATCCTGGGTGCCCGCTTCAAACTTATAAGGAAGGGGGGCAAAGGTGGAATCCAGGTCCTGAACGTATTCAATCATTTCTCCCCCATAGAGGAAGGGGGGAATCTTCTCCAGGATTTCTCTTTTTCCATAGAGGACGCCGATTCCAAAGGGAGAGAGCATTTTGTGACCAGAGAAGGCCAAGAAATCGCAGTCCAGGTCCTGGACATCCATTTTTTCATGGGGAGCCGCCTGGGCCGCATCCATTACGGCGATGGCTCCCTTTTGATGGATCTTTTCGATCATCCCCTTAGCATCAGGGACAGTGGAAAGGACATTAGAAGCCCCTGAAAAAGCGACAACCTTTGTCCGATCGGTGAGTTTTTTTTCAAAGTCCTCAAGGTCCAGATGATAATCCTCATCCAGGTCAATATAACTGAGGCTTGCCCCGGACTTCTGGCAGGCGAACTGCCAGTTCACGCAATTGGAATGGTGCTCCATCCGGGTGATCAAAACTTCATCGCCGGGTTTAAGGACATGGAGGGCCCAGAGGTAGGAAACCAGGTTCAGGGATTCGGAGGCGTTGCGGGTAAAGAGGATTTCTTCCTTTTCCCGGGCGTTGAGAAATTCCCTGACTTTCTCTCTTCCGTCTTCATAGGCCTGGGTGGCGAGAAGGCTGAGTTTGTGGTTTCCCCGGAGGGGGTTGGCGTTTTCAAACCGGTAAAATTCCCCCACCCGGTCGATCACCGGATCCGGCCTTTGGGTGGTTGCCGCATTATCCAGGTAGATAATGGCCGGATCCTTTAACTTCAGATAGGAAAAGTCCCTGCGGATCTTCTCCAGGTCATACCCGGGATCCTGAAGAATTTTTTCAATGGACTCCAGGGCCTTGGCCTGGCTGCTTTCTTCTTCAAAATCAAATCTCATGGTGTGCCACGCTCCTTTGACGAATTTCTTTTTTCAGCGTCCTCCTCAGTTCCGGATCGGGTATCCGGTCAAAGGTGGGGATCATTTTTGCTTCGACAATGAGGTTTCTTGCCTCTTCTTCGGGAATTCCCCGGCAGAGGAAATAATAAAGAAGATCTTCGTCGATCCGGCCGGCCGAGGAAGCGTGGTTGCCGGTGACTTCATTTTCCTTGCAGATAAGCTCCGGTACCGCAAGGGACTTTGCCTCTTCCGAATTTAATATGGTAAACTCCGCCTCATCGCCTGAGGCGCCAATGCATCCTTCTTCAAAGTTTAAGGTGCCGCGGAAGCTCTTCTTTGCCTGGTCAGTTAAGGCGCCATTGGCTTCAATATGGCCTGTCGAATACTCTCCAAGGAATCGGAGATGGTAAAAAAGGTCAAAATCGGCCTGGCCATGGCCTAGGAAGGCAGTGGAAACATTCGTTCCGGATTCATAGCCCAAGAGATCCGGGGAATAGTAGAAATTCGTCTTTCCCTCTCCCATTTCCACTTCCGTGACCTTTAAAAGGGCGCCGTCAGCGAGGTTGGCAACCAGAGAAAGGTTATTAGTCGTGTTGGGGCCAACCTTGTGGACGAGGATAAGGTCTAGCTGGCTGTCTTCGGGAAGGTCAACTTCCACCAGGCCATTGCGGTAGTAAAGGCCCTCGCCTTTGGCTTCGAGGATCAGGGTCAGGGCCCCGACCTGGCCGGTGGGGACGGTGACCTGCTGGTAATCAATGAGCTGGGGCTGGTCCGCATTCAGGACAAAACGGGCCTCAAGGGACTCACACTCATGGATCTCCAGATAGTTTTTAAAGTTGGCCTCGGTCTTTGCTTCCTGGGTAAGCTCCGGTGAAATCCCCCGGGGATTTTCCTCAAAGGCCTGGTCAAAGTCTTCCTTCAGGGGGCTTTTTCTCTTGGGAAAGAGCTCGGCCTTAAATTCTCCGACCACTCTTCCTTCTTCATAACCGGTTTCGGTGTCATTGACCTTTAAATAACGGTTGGTTAATACGGGAAGCAGACTTCCCCGGTCTTTTTCTTTAATGTATGGCATCATCCGATCGCCCCCTTTACCTCAAGGTTAATGAGGTTGTTCATTTCAACGGCATATTCCATGGGCAGTTCCTTTGTGATTGGCTCGGCAAAGCCTCGAACAATCATGGCCTTGGCCTCATCCTCAGGAATCCCCCGGCTCATCAGGTAGAAAATCGTCTCTTCGTCGATCCGGCCGATCTTGGCCTCGTGACCCATATCAACTGAATCATTGGCAATGCGGATCGAAGGGATTGTCGTGGAATGAGAGAGGGTATCGAGAATCAGGGATTCGCATGAGGTGGAGCATTTAGCATCCCGAGCATTTTTCCCGATATCCACGGTCCCCCGGTAATAGGCTTTTCCGCCGTCTTTGACGATCGACTTGGAGTTGATGGTGGAGTAGGTGTTGGGGGCAAAGTGCATCACCTGGGCTCCCGTATCGAGTTCCTGGCCCTTGGAGGCAAAGGTAATCCCCGTATATTCCGAGGAAGCCCCCTCGCCGACCAGGATGGAAGCAGGATAAAGCATGGTGCAGGCCGAGCCAAAGGATCCGGAAATCCATTCCATCTTGCCGTTCTTCTCGACCCGGGCCCTCTTCGTTCCCAAGTTGTACATATTTTTTGCCCAGTTTTCAATGGTGGAAAAACGCATTTTTCCGCCTTCCCGGATGAAAATTTCCACTGCGCCGGCATGGAGGTTGACGACGTTGTATTTGGGCGCCGAGCAGCCTTCAATGAAGTGGACGGAGGCATTCTTTTCAACGATGATCAGGGTATGCTCAAACTGGCCAGCCCCGGCGGCGTTGAAACGGTAGTAGCTTTGAAGGGGGATATCTACATCCACCCCTTCCGGGACGTAGATAAAGGCTCCTCCGGACCAAACCGCATAGTGCAGGGCGGCGTACTTGTGAAGGCTGGGGGAAATCAGCTTGGAAAAATGGGCGCGGACGAGGTCAGGATAATCTTTCACGGCCGAGTCCATATCGGTATAGATGACACCCTGCTCCAAAAGGTAGTCTTTTAAATTGTGGTAGACGATTTCAGAGTCATACTGGGCGCCCAGCCCGGACAGGTACTTAATCTCCTCATCCGGGACCCCTAGCTTGACAAAGGTATCACGGATTTCCTCGGGAACGTCTTCCCATTTCTGGGCCTTTTGGGCGTCAGGACGGACATAGGCCGCAATCTTATTCATATCGACGGCGCTGACATCCGGCCCCCAGACCGGCTGAGGCAGCTCTTCAAAGAGCTTTAAGGCTTTTAGCCGATTTTCCAGCATCCAGTCGGGTTCCTTTTTCTCCTGGGCGATTTGGCGGACCGTCTTTTCGTTTAAACCGTTTTCCGTTCTAAATTTAGTTTTCGCCTGGTCGGTAAAATTCGTCGCATCCGTCCCCAAACTTTTTATTTCCGGGAGGAAGGCCGATTGGCGCTTGCGGTTTTTTCTTCGAGCCTCCCTTTCCGCCTTTCTTTGCTGGTGGCGGAGGAGGCCTGCTTCTTCCCGTTTATTTTCCATTCTCATCCTCCTCTTTCATCTCTTCGGACAGGATCCCCCCATCCTCCTCTTCGGCGGGTTCTAAGCCCAATTCCTCGCGAATCCACCCATAGCCTTCTTTCTGGATTCGGGGGATCAGGTCGGGGCCCCCTTCTTTGACGATCTGTCCGTTCATCATCACGTGGACAAAATCCGGCTTCAGGGATTTTAAAATGGAAGAGATATGGGTGATGATCATGCAGGACTTGTCCTGATCTAAAAAGTGGCTGACCTCCCTGGAGACGACGCGGACGGCGTCCACGTCCAGGCCGGAATCGGTTTCATCCAGCATGATAAATTCGGGGTTTAATACCTTCATCTGTAGAATTTCCGTCTTTTTCTTTTCTCCGCCGGAAAAGCCGACATTGAGGTATCTGGAGGCATAGTCATCGGCCATTTCCAGATCCTCCAGGTCCCGGACGACCTCTTTACCAAATTTTAATACCGAAGGATTTTTTCCGGTGTGCTCGGCCTTGGCAGAGCGAAGGAAGTCTTCGACGGTAATGCCCGGAACCTCCTGGGGACTTTGAAAGGACATAAAGATGCCGAGCCGGGCTCTTTCATCGGTGGTTTTTTCGAGGACGCTTTCTCCCTTAAAGAGGATATCTCCCCCTGTAATTTTGTATTTGGGATGGGCCATGATGGCATTGGCAAGAGTTGACTTTCCGGCCCCGTTGGGCCCCATCAGAACATGAATTTCTCCCGGTTTGATGGTCAGGTTGACATTTTTTAAAATTTCCCGGTCATCAATGCTGACCCCTAAATCTTTTACTTCCAATAATTTTGACATTCGCTTTTCCACTCCTTTATCTGTTCCATGAAACCCTAGAGAAATCCCTAAGGTTTTGATTATCTCCTTAGCTTTACTCTAGTTTTCCCTAGCCCTTCAATCATTGATCATAATCACATTTACCCCAAGACCATGGATTTTAACCAGATAAGGAGGAGGCGAGGAATCGGAAGGGTCGCAGACTCCCTGGGATCCCGGGGCTCGGGGGCCGGGGGTCCAGGGGTCCGGGGGTCCAGGGGTCCGGGGGTCCAGGGGTCCAGGGGTCCGTGGACCCCGGGGACCTCGGGGCGTGAATTTTCATGGCAATTCGACGACCTCCACGTTTTCACATGAAGAGGTCGGCGTTTTGACAGGTCCCAGTCCCGGCCGGGGACACGAAATTTCCTTTATATCAAGGAATCACCCTTTCAGGTCCTTCAGGTACTTTTCCCAGTCTTTTTCAAAGTTTAAAAGCCCCTTATCAGTTAGGGGGTGGGACCACATCTGGGAAAAAAGCTTGCCTGGGATGGTGGCAATGTCGGCGCCGATCAGGGCGCAGGCTTCGACATGGTGGACAGTGCGGATGGAGGCGGCAATAATTTCGGTATCAAAATTGTAATTGTCAATGACCTCCCTTAGGCTGGCGACGACCTCCAGGCCGTCTTCTCCGATATCGTCAATTCTTCCGATAAAGGGACTAATGTAGGTGGCACCGGCCTTACAGGCCATCAGGCCCTGATTCACGGAAAAGACCAGGGTGCAGTTCGTTTTGATGCCCTCGGCCGAGAGAGTATGGATGGCGGCCAGGCCTTCCTCGGTCATGGGGATTTTCACTACGATATTTTTAGCCCATTTGGAAATTTTACGGGCCTCTTCAATCATCTCATCCCGGGTTTTCCCGATGACCTCCGCCGAAACCGGCCCGTCGACGATCGAACAGATTTCTTTGATGACCTCTTCGAAAGGACGGCCTTCCTTGCCGACCAGGGTGGGATTGGTGGTGACCCCGTCGCAGAGGCCTAAATCATTAATGTGGCGAATATCTTCAACATTGGCAGTATCCAGGAAAAACTTCATTTTCTCCTCCTCAAAAAGTTGGGCCGGGCAGCTTCTCGGCTCCGGCCGGGCGGCCGGGCCAGGGTTCTCGGTCTTTGTCGAATGGGCCGGGCGGCCGGGCCAGGGTTCTCGGTCTTTGTCGAATGGGCCGGGCGGCCGGGCTTCTTAGCGCCAGTCCAGCCGGGCCGGCCTTCTTGATCCCAGTCGGATGGGCCGGCCGGGCCTTTCTCATTGAATTATTTTAATTCCAAAATCTTTTCGACTAAATTTTCCGCCGTCATCCCCATTTCGCTCAGGGCAATATCTCCGGGGGCGGAGAGGCCAAACCGGTCTATGCCGACGGAGATTCCATCCAAGCCAACGTATTTTCCCCAGCAAAGGGTTGAACCGGCCTCAAAAGAAATCCGCCGGCGGATAGAATTGGGCAGAACCTTTTCCTGGTAAGATGGATCCTGCTGGTCGAAGCGGAAGAAGGAAGGCATGGAAATGACAGAATAGGGCCGGCCCTTTTCCTCAAGGATCTTTTGAGCTTCTAAAGCCTTGGAAACTTCAGAGCCCGCAGAAAGGATCAGACCCTCAGCCTTCCCTTTGGCAGGAGAAAGGACATAGGCGCCTTTTTCCACCCCTTCTTTTGAAAGGTCTGCCGTTTCCTTCAAATTGGGCAGGGACTGGCGGGTTAAAACCAGCATGGTCGGGTGATCCTGGCTTTCCATGGCAAGACGCCAGGCCTGAACCGTTTCATTGGCATCGGCCGGGCGCAGGACATCCAGACCTGGCATGGCCCGCCAGGAAGAAAGCTGCTCAATGGGTTCATGGGTGGGCCCGTCTTCTCCGACGGCCACCGAATCATGGGTGCAGACAAAAATTACGGGAAGCTTCATGAGGGCGGCCAAACGGACGGCTGCCCGCATATAGTCCGAAAAGACAAAGAAGGTGGCCGAGAAGATTTTCGAGCCGCCGTGAAGGGCGATGCCGTTATTGATGGCCGCCATGGCAAATTCCCGGACCCCATAGTTCACATTTCGGCCGGCATCTTCTTCCAGCCGGAAGGCGGGGGAGTCTTGAATATCTGTTTTATTGGAACCAGAAAGGTCTGCCGACCCTCCCCAAAAACTCGGGCAGGCCCGGGCAATTTTTTGGATCATCTGATAAGAACTGACCCGGGTGGCCTGGGCCTTATCTTCTTTCTGAAAGAGGGGAAGGTCCTTGTCCCAGCCTTCTGGAAGTCTTCCGGCGAAGGCTTCCTTAAAGAGCTTGGCCTTTTGCGGATAGGCTTTTTCATAGGCATCAAAAAGGCAATTCCACGCTTCCTCTGCCTTTTGGCCCTTCCTGGAAACCTCTTCATAGAGGTCATAGGCCTCCTGGGGAAGGTCAAAGGGGGGCCGATCCCAGGATAAATTTTTGGCCAAAACCTTCCGGCCCTCTTCCCCAATGGGGGACCCGTGAACCTTGGAAGTGCCCTGGTCCGGAGACCCGTAACCGATTGTGGTGTTAACTTCAATCAGGGTCGGCCGATCTTTCTCCTCCTTGGCTTCGATTAAGGCTTTTTCAATAGCATCGAGGTCATTGCCATCTTTGACATGGAGGACCTGCCAGCCATAGGCCTCAAAGCGCTTGCCGGTATCTTCCGTTGTCGACAGCGAAAGGGGCCCATCCAGGGAGACGTGGTTCGAATCATAAAGTCCGATCAGCTTTCCCAGCTTGAGGTGCCCGGCCAGGGCCGCCGCCTCCTGGGAAACTCCTTCCATCAGGTCCCCATCGCCACATAAAAAGTAGGTGTAATGGTCCATGATCGGATATCTGTCTTCGTTATAAAGGCCGGCCAGGTGAGCCTCCGCCATAGCCATGCCGACCGCCATAGCCAGGCCCTGGCCCAGGGGACCCGTCGTCGCCTCGACGCCGGGGGTATGGCCATATTCCGGATGGCCAGGGGTCTTAGACCCAAGCTGGCGGAAATTTTTGATCTCCTCCATGGAAAGGCCAAAGCCCGAAAGATGAAGGAGGCTGTACAGGAGGGCGGACCCATGGCCAGCGGAAAGGATAAAGCGGTCCCGGTTGGGCCAGGAAGGATCCTTGGGATTTTGAACCATGACCCGGCTAAAAAGGGCATGGGCCATGGGGGCAGCCCCTAAGGGAAGGCCCGGATGGCCGGAATTGGCCCGATTGATCATATCTACGCTCAGCATCCTGAGCGCATTTACCGTCAATTGATCTCGACCATTCATTATTTGGCCTCCAATTCTAAAATCTTTGAGACAACCGGACCCATCAGTTCGATTTCAACTTCTTCAATTCTTCCCTGGTCCACCAGGGCGCCCACTTCCGGATCAATCGGAAGGCGGGTTAAAAAGTCAATCCCGTGGTTAGAGCAAATTTCCTCGACGTGGCTTTCCCCGAAAATCTTGTAGATCTTTCCGGTATCAGGAGCTTTAAAATAAGACATATTTTCGACCACGCCCAGGATGGGCACACTCATCATCTTTGCCATATTCACAGCCTTTTCGACAATCATGGCAACGAGGTCCTGGGGGCTTGTCACAACAATCACCCCGTCCATGGGAAGGGTCTGAAAAACGGTCAGAGGCACATCCCCGGTTCCCGGAGGCATATCCACAAAGAGATAATCGACATCTTCATAGACAAAGTCTGTCCAAAACTGCTTGATGGCCTGACCGACCATGGGTCCCTTCCAAATCACGGGATCCGTCTCGTTTTCCAGAATCAGGTTGGTAGAGACAATCTGAATGCCGGTCGAAGTCCTCCGGGGATAGCCCAGCTCCCCCCAGACCTCAATTCCGCCTTCTAGGCCAAACTCCCGGGGAATAGACGGTCCGGTCACATCGGCATCAATAATGGCGGTCCTTCTTCCCGCTCTCTGCATGGCACAGGCTGTAAGTCCAGTCACCAGGCTCTTTCCCACACCGCCCTTGCCAGACATTACTGCTATACAGTGTTTGATATGGCTTTTCTCATTGGGCGCCGCATAAAAAATTGGCTTTTCTCTCTTAGTTTCCGTCATGATCCCTCCTACTTTTTCCTCCCCGGCAGAAAAGCCGCCAAAAAGCTCAGGGGCTTTTCATCCCTTCCTGCCATCGTTCAAGGTTTCCCGTCTATTGAGCAAGGTCCTTGAGCCGGCCCGTCAGCCGGAAAGGAACCTCTTTTAACCTTTGAATGTTTTCCGCCCCCAAAAGGGCCATGCCGATCAGAAAATGCCGGCGAAAATTTTTCAAATACCGCCGGCCCCCTTCTTCTCCATGGTCCTGGAGTTCTTTTAATAGAGCCCCGGCGATCGCCCCATAATCCGCTCCTAGAGCCATGGCCTTAAGAAGGTCTGCGGCCTTCCGGATCCCCCCGCCGGCGATGATCTTCTTTCCCGGGCAGGTCTTTTTGATGTTAATTAGAGAAAGGGCGGTGGGAATCCCCCAACCATAGAATTCTTCCAAAGACTCCTCCGGACTCCCTGCCCGGGCCCGGCGAAGATCCTCAATCTCCATGAAATTGGTTCCGCCCCTTCCGGAAACGTCGATATAGTCCAGGGGAAGAGAAGATAAAAACGCTCCGGCGCTGTGGCTAAAGCCGAATCCCACCTCTTTGACAATGACCCGGCCGGGAAAGGCCTGGCAAAGGGCTTTAACCCTTTCCTTCCTCCCCCGGAAATCCCGGTCTCCTTCGGCCATAGAAAGCTCCTGGGCGGGATTGACATGGATGCCGATCCCGTCGGCATGAATGAGGTCCATGACCTCCTTGGCCTCCTCGATGCTTGCCCCGCAGCTGAGATTGGCGAGAAGGACCGGGTCAGGTCCTAAAATTTCCCGGGCCGTCCGAAAGCTTTCCCGGGTTTCGGGGGCTTCAAGGGCCAGGCGCATGGACCCCAGCTGGAGGGGAAGGTCAAATTCTCGAGCCAGCCTTGCCAGAGACTCATTGATCTTTTTTCCCTTTTCCGTCCCCCCCGTCATGGCGTTTATCATCAGGGGCAGGCCGATCTTTTTGCCCATAAAAACCGAAGAAGGATCTAGGTCTTCATAGGAAAGCTCGGGAAAAGATTGGGTTTCCAGGAAGACATCATCAAAAAGAGGCGAACCCGGATGGGCCGCCTGAGAAAAATAGATTAAATGTTCATCTTTGCGATTCCTGCGCACTTTGTTCCTCCGCCTCTTCTTCCATGGGACCGAAACGGCTGATC
>CAMYOR010000005.1 GCA_947278105.1 uncultured Tissierellia bacterium | reverse complement strand
TCTACACCTCTCTATTCGTCGGCAGCGTCAGATGTGTATAAGAGACAGTTCAAAAAGAAGAAACCATCTTTGAAACGGGTCTTCGTCCCCGGTGGCTGAATGAATACATTGGCCAGGAGAAGACCAAAAATGAACTAAAAATTTACATCGAGGCGGCCAAAAACCGTCATGAGCCTCTGGACCATGTTCTGCTTTCCGGCCCCCCTGGGCTGGGAAAGACGACCCTGGCTGCTATCATCTCCAACGAAATGGGCTCCAACATTAAAATCACCTCCGGCCCTGCGATCATGAGGCAGGGGGATTTGGCAAGCATTTTAACCAACCTAAAAACCGGCGATATCCTTTTCATCGATGAGATTCATCGGGTAAACCGCAATGTCGAGGAGGTTTTATACCCGGCCATGGAGGATTTTGCCCTCGATCTTATGGTGGGGAAGGGAACAACGGCCCAGAGCCTTCGTTTGGACCTGGCTCCATTTACTTTAATTGGCGCGACGACAAGGGCAGGAATGCTCTCATCGCCCTTACGGGACCGGTTCGGGGTTTTGATTAATTTTCAGATGTATCAGACCCAAGAGCTGGCAGAAATCGTCCGCCGGTCAGCAAGCATTTTAGAGGTTCCTCTGGACGAGGAGGCCGCCAGCGAAATTGGCAGTAGGTCCCGGGGAACCCCCCGGGTGGCCAACCGCCTTTTAAGGAGAATCCGGGACTATGCCCAGGTCCGAGCCCAAGGCAAGATTACCCTCTCCGTCGCCCGCAAAGCCTTGGAGATGCTTGAGGTCGACGAATTAGGCCTGGATAAGACCGATCGCAGGATCATGATGATGATGGCCGACCAGTTTCAGGGACGGCCGGTGGGCCTGGATACCCTTGCCGCTTCCTCGGGAGAAGAAAGCGGGACCATTGAAGAGGTGGTGGAGCCCTACCTCCTTCAGATCGGATTTTTATCTCGGACTGCCCGGGGCCGGGTTTTAACCCCAAAAGCCTACCAGTACTTTGGCCTCCCTTATCCGGAAGACCCAAAATAGTCAACATCATTTCTATTTATTTTTCAGGGAAGGAAAAATTTTGAAAACCAGTGATTTTGATTACTCCTTAGATGAGACATTGATTGCCCAGCACCCTGCAGACAAGAGGGAAAACTGCCGGCTGATGGTGATGGATAAAACAAGCGGAAAAGTTTCCCATGATTATTTTTATCATCTTTTAAATTACCTTGAAAAAGGTGATGCCTTGATCATGAACGATACAAAGGTGATCCCCGCCCGTCTTTATGGCCATCGGCCTGGAAAAGATGAATCCATTGAGGTCCTCCTCCTTCGAAATACGGGAAAGGACACCTGGGAAACTCTTGTTAAACCCGGGAAGAAAATGAAAACCGGCCAGAAAATCCTCTTTGGACAGGGAGATCTTCAGGGGGAAGTCCTAGAGATTATTGAAGAAGGGCAGAGGCGAATTCATTTTCAATACGAAGGAATTTGGGAAGAAGTCTTAGACCGACTTGGCAATATGCCCTTGCCCCCTTATATTACAGAAAAGCTCAAAGATCCTTCTGATTATCAGACCGTTTATGCCCGGGTTCGGGGTTCTGCCGCAGCGCCTACTGCTGGCCTTCATTTTTCCAAGGCTCTCTTGGAAGAACTGAAAAATGCCGGAATAAAACTGGGGTTTTTAACTCTTCATGTGGGCCTGGGGACCTTCCGACCCGTAAAAGAAGAAAATATCGAAGACCACGAAATGCACTCCGAATTTTATGTGATGAGCGAAGAGACGGCGGACCTAATCAATAAGACGAAAGCGGAAGGACACCGAGTCATTGCCGTCGGAACGACCGTCACCCGGACCCTGGAAACCATTGTCAAGAAAAATCATAAAATTATCGGCGATACCGGCTGGACCCACATCTTTATTTATCCCGGCTATGAATATGAAGCGATTGATGGGATTATCACAAATTTTCACCTTCCCGAGTCCACCTTGATTATGATGATTTCCGCCTTGGCTGGAAGGGACCATGTTCTTAACGCCTACCAGCTGGCAGTTAAAGAAAGATACCGGTTTTTCAGTTTTGGCGATGCCATGCTGATCTTAGACCGGAGGGATCCTTTTTATGAGGCGGCAGTGGATCCGGCCGAGCTTTTAAGAACAGAGAATCAGAAAGAAATGCAGACGAATGAGACCTGTAACCTTTGAGCTTCTCCATGAATCCAAAGACTCCGGTGCCCGTGCCGGGATCCTCCACACCCCCCATGGGGACATCAAAACCCCAGTTTTTATGCCAGTAGGGACCCAGGCCACGGTCAAGACCATGACTCCGGAAGAGCTTAAAGCGATCGGGGCCCAAATCATCCTGGCCAATACCTACCACCTTTATCTCCGCCCGGGAACGGATATTATGGAAAAGGCCGGCGGACTTCATAAATTTATGCACTGGGATAAGCCGATTCTTACAGACTCTGGCGGTTTTCAGGTCTTTAGTCTTGCAAAGGAAAAAGACATCCGGGAAGAAGGGGTGACCTTCACCGCCCATATTGACGGATCCCGTCACCTGATCAGCCCGGAAAAATCCATTCAAGTTCAGACGGTCCTCGGCTCAGACATTATGATGGCCTTTGATGAATGCGTCAAATACGGGGCCTCTTACGAATACACCCAAAATTCGATGGAAAGGACCCTTCGCTGGCTGGACCGTTGCCAAAAAGCCCAAACCCGGGAAGACCAGTCCCTTTTTGGGATTGTGCAGGGAGGCTTTTTTGAAGACCTCCGAAAGACTTCTGCTCGGGAAACGACTGCCCTAGATTTAGATGGCTATGCGGTGGGCGGAATCTCTGTGGGGGAGCCAGCAGAAGAATTTATCCGGATTCTTAAATATACGACCCCCCTCCTTCCTAAAGATCGGCCCAGGTATAATATGGGCATTGGAACGCCCGACTACCTTTTTGAATCTGTAGAGGCAGGCATCGACATGGCAGACTGCGTCCTGCCTACTCGGATTGCCCGAAATGGTTCTGCTCTGACCCATCAGGGAAGGCTGACGATCCGAAATGGAAAATACAAGGAAGACTTTCGACCCGTGGATCCCCAATGCTCCTGCTATACCTGCAAAAACTACAGCCGTGCCTATATTCGCCATCTTATCAACTGCGATGAAATCTTGGGGGCAAGGCTTCTGACCATTCATAATCTGAGCTTTCTCATCGAATTAATGAAACAGATGCGAGAGGCCATTTTGAATGATGAATTTCTTAAATTCAAAAAGGATTTCCTGGCCTCCTGCCAGGGTCGGGAAGAGGGCCAATAATTCCAACTTTTAATGTATAATGTAGGTAGTTTTTTAGTAGAATACCTATAAGAAATTTATGGAGGTTTGATCAATGCCGGCACAAGGAATGCAAATTATTTTAATGATTTCCATCTTTTTCGTCCTGGGCTACTTTCTCATGTATAGGCCCCAGAAAAAGAGAAGTGATCATATTAAAGAGATGAGAAGTAATATCCGAACCGGGGATAAGGTTGTTACCGTCGGGGGGATCGAAGGACATATCACCCAGGTTTTTGAGGATGCCTATGAAATCGAAACCGGAACCAAGGGCTCTCGGCTGATTGTTCTCAAGCAGTATATCAACTATGTTATCCATCCCAAAAAGGATAAAAATGGTAATGAAATTGACCCTCATATCAGCGCCGATGGGATTGAATGGAACGAGATGCCTGGCTTTGAAGAGTCCAATGAAGAGGACGTAAAGGAGGACTCGTCCAAAGAGGAACCCTCCAGCGATTTGGATCAGAAGGCTCAGGCTTAATAGAATATTTGCAAAGTATCAAGAGATGGACCCTGTCCGTCTCTTTTTATGGTTTAGAGAGGAATCGTTTTGACCCGGTGGTTTATCAAAAATTCATATGAAAAGGCCAAAAAGCTCAGAGAAAAAAGCCAGCTTCCGCTTTTTGACTGTATGCTTCTTGCCAATCGCGGGATTGAAGAAGCAGGAGATGCCCGGGATTTTTTATCCCCCAGCCTGGACCAGCTTCATGATCCCTTCTTATTTGAGGATATGCCCCTGGTCGTCGACTATATTTTAAACAGCCTGGATTCTTCGATTCCCATCCAAATTATCGGCGACTATGACCAGGACGGGGTTGCCGCCACAGCTATTTTGGTATCAGGGATTCGAAAACTGGCAAAAAAAATGGGTCAGGATCCCTTCCAGGCCGTCTCCTATGCAATTCCAAACCGAGTAAAAGACGGTTATGGCATCAATGAACGCCTAGTTGACCAGGCAATCGAGGAGGGGGCGGGACTGATCATTACCTGTGATAACGGAATTTCCGCCTTTGAAGCCCTGGACCATGCTCAAAAGAAGGGCATCCCCCTAATTGTTACAGACCACCATCAGCTGGTGGAAGAAAATGGGAAGGAAATCATCCCCCCCTGTGAGGCTTTTTTGAACCCTCACAGCAAGTCCACCGCCTATCCATTTAAAGACCTCTGTGGGGCAGGGGTAGCCCTTAAAGTGATTGAGGCCCTCTACCAGGAGGCTGGCATCGAGAAAAAAGACCTGGAGCCCCTGATTGCCTTGGCCTCTTTGGGGACCATTTGCGACCTGGTCCCCCTTTATGGGGAAAATCGGGTCATCGCCTATTATGGGTTAAAGATTTTAAATGAAAATCCATCACCGGGCATCCAGGCCCTTCTTTCCTTAGCTGGCTATCATGGGAAAGTCACCGCTTATACGGTCGGCTTTATTATTGGCCCATGCATTAACGCATCTGGAAGGCTCATGACGGCAAGGCTGGGGGTGGAACTTTTTTTAGAAGAAGATCCGGATCTTTTACAGGCTTACGCCAGCGAGCTCGTGAAGCTCAATAACGAAAGAAAGGAAATGACTCGAAAAGGCTCAGAAGAAGCCCTTCAGCTGGTTCAAAAGAATCCCAGCCCGGGCCATATTCTGGCCCTTTATCTTCCAGGTGTTCACGAGAGCCTTTGCGGCCTGATCGCCGGAAGAATCAAAGACCGGTATTATCTTCCCACCCTAGTCTTTACGGATGGCCTCGAGGAGGAAGGGGAGCCCCTCTTAAAGGGATCAGGCCGGTCTATCGAATCCTATAATATGTATCAGGAGCTTGCCCGCCAGCGTGAAGAATATGTCCATTTCGGCGGTCATGCTATGGCCTGCGGAATGACCATAAGAAAAAAGGATTTTTCCAGGCTCCAAGCCCTTTGGAATCAGGATGCAAGGTTAGAGGAGGAAGACCTCATTCCCAAAATCCTTTTAGACGGAAGCCTGGGCCTTTCCTTGATTACAGCCGAACGGATGGAGACAATCGAAAAAATGGAGCCCTATGGGATTCAAAATCCCCGGCCTATTTTTGGAGCGAAAAATTTGAATGTTCTAAAAATGAGACTGGTGGGAGAAAAGAAAAATGTCCTTCAAATTCTTATGGAAGAAAAGGGCACGATCATCCAGGGGGTTGTTTTTCAGCCTGAGGCTCAGCTTAAAACCCTGGAAGATGCCCTGGGAAAAGGAAGGTTGGATCAGCTCCTTCAGGGGCTTCCGATTCCACTAAAAGTGGATATCTGTTATAGCCCCGAGTGGAATGAATACCGGGGGCAGAGAAAACTTCAGCTCCGGATCCGGGACTTTCGACCGACCGCATAGAAAAGCCAATAGCTGACCATTCAACTATGATATAATTAAAAAATATATTTCATAATTTTTGAGGGAAAGGAGGAGATGATGGATATCAATCAGCTGATTACAGAGATCAAGTCCTATAACCCGGATTTGGATGAAGCCCTGATCCGGCGCTCTTATGCCTATGCAGCAGAAAAACACAAGGATCAGAAGAGAAATTCCGGTGAGCCCTACATCATCCACCCCCTGAACACCGCCTTTATTTTAGCTAAGCTTAAAATGGATGATCCGACCATTTGCGCCGGCCTTATGCACGATGTCTTGGAAGACACCTCTGTTACAAAAGAAGAGATGGAAAAGGAATTTGGGAAGGAAATCACCAGCATTGTCGATGGGGTGACAAAGCTTAAAAAAATCCAATCCAAGTCCAAGTTTGAAAATCAGGCCGATAATTACCGAAAAATGGTCGTTGCCATGGCCAATGATATTCGGGTCATTATCGTAAAGCTGGCAGACCGTCTTCATAACCTCCGCACCCTGGACTATAAAACGCCGCAAAAGCAAGTCGAAAAGGCCCGAGAAACGATTGAGATATACGTTCCCATTGCCGATCGGCTGGGAATTGCCGCCGTTAAGGCCGAGCTGGAGGATCTGTGTCTAAAATACCTGGAGCCGGAAGCCTATTATGGGATCTCGGAGCTTCTCAATAAAAGGTCAGAAGAAAGAAAAGAAGACATTTCCCGGATTGAAAAAGTCTTGGCAAAGAAGCTCGACATTCTTTCGATTCAATACACAATCACCGGCCGGCCCAAGTCCATTTATTCCATCTATAAAAAAATGTACCTTCAGGACAAGACCTTCGATCAGATTTTTGATGTCATGGGGATCCGAGTAATCGTCAATACCGTCTCTGACTGTTACAGCGTACTCGGGGTCGTCCATACCCTCTGGAAGCCGATTCCCAAGCGCTTTAAAGATTATATTGCCGTTCCCAAGCCCAATATGTACCAATCTCTGCAGACGACCGTGATAGGAGATAAGGGAGAGACCTTTGAAGTACAGATTCGGACCTGGGAGATGCATAAAACCGCCGAATATGGGATCGCCGCCCACTGGCAATATAAAGAAGGCAAAAAAAAGCAGGATAAGTTTGACCAGAAGCTCACCTGGGTCCGGCAGCTAATGGAATGGCAAAAGACAACGACCGACTCTAAAGAATTCCTGGACACCTTAAAGGGGGATTTTTTCTCGGACGAGGTCTATGTTTTTTCCCCCAAAGGGGATGTCGTTGAGCTTCCCGCCGGGTCAACGCCAATTGATTTTGCCTACCATGTGCATACTGACGTCGGCAATAAGTGTGTTGGCGCCAAGATCGACGGAAGGCTGGTGCCCTTGAGCACAAAGCTTCAAAATGGAAATATCATTGAAGTCCTCACCTCGCAAAATTCAGTCGGTCCTTCAAGAGATTGGCTGGATTTTGTCCAATCTTCCTCGGCAAAGTCGAAAATCCGCCAGTATTTTAAACACGCAGATCGGGAAGAAAATATCTCCCTGGGCAGGGATATGGTGGTCCAAAACCTCAACAAAGACGGCTTTAAGCCCAATGAAGTCATCACCGACGAAGCCATTCAGGAAGTTGCAGAGAAGATGCGTTTTTCATCTGCAGAGGATCTCTATGCGGCGGTGGGCTTTGGCTCAAAGTCTGTTGCCTCGATCAACACGAAACTAAAAGAAATCTACCGGGCCAGACAAACTGCCGAACAGATTCACCACGATTTTCGGCCGGAAGATTACCAGGAAAATCCCTTTCCTCATAATGATGGGGAAACCAAGGTTCAGGTCAAGGGATCCAATCTGTCGAACCTTCAGATTAAGTTTGCCCAGTGCTGCTCGCCCGTCCCAGGGGATGAGATCATTGGTTATATTACAAGAGGTCACGGGATCTCAGTCCACCGAAAAGACTGCATCAATATGATCAATGCAAAAGACCGGGACCGACTGATCCCAGTAGAATGGAATAAAACAAAGGATGCCAAGTTCTATGCCTCCTTAAAGATTGAGGCCCTAAACCGAACCGGATATCTGGCCGACCTTGCACAGGTTATCTCGAAAATGGGAATTAATATGATTGGGGTCGATGCAAAGCCGACCCGTGACCAACTGGCATACATCAAATTAACCGTGGAAATTCAAGACCTTAATGAGGTGGAGGAACTGATGAAAAAGATCCGTTCCATGACCAATACCCTCTCGGTTTTCCGGTTAAAAATGTAGGTTAATAAAAATACATTGGGAGCCCTGGGCTCTTTGATTAGGAGGAAACCTTTGATCAATTTCATCATTGAAAAAGACAGCTCACTGGGAATGGATGAAAACACCTACCTTCTCGCTGATCTTGATAGCAAAAAAGCAGTCCTTATTGATCCCGGAATGAAAAGTCAATTTTTGGAAAACCAGATCCGCGAAAAAGGACTGGACCTGGAAGCCATTTGCCTGACCCATGGCCATTATGATCATATGCTGGCCCTGCCTTACTACCGGGACATCTATCAAGCAAAAGTCTATGCCCATGAAAAAGAAAAAGTAATTCTGCAAAATGGAGCCTATAACGGTTCTCTCTCGATGGGAGGTCAGGCCCTGACCTTTGATGCAGACTATTATTTTAAGGACCAGGATCAGATTACATCTCTGGGACTAAAGGTTTACCACACCCCAGGTCACACCATCGGATCCTCCTGTTTTGAATGGCAGGGGCATCTTTTTGCAGGAGATACTCTTTTCTACGAATCCTGCGGAAGGTGGGATCTTCCCACTGGAAATGGGAGAGAGATGGCAGCTTCTTTAAAAAAGCTTTTTCAGATTGAAGCTGACCTGATTGTAGAATGTGGCCACGGCCCATCCACAAGCTTAGACCATGAAAAAAAATATAATCCCATGCTGGGATACCTGAGCTTTGAGTAAAACTTTTCTTGAGAAAAACAGATGGATGATGGAAAACATTTAGGACAAGGCATCAAAAGGAGTGGAAAATGGAAACGATCAAGGGTTTAAAGCGCACAAATTTTTGTGGGAATCTGCGAAAGGAAAATATTGGAGAAGAAGTCACCCTGATGGGCTGGGCGCAGACGACAAGGAATCTCGGCTCCCTGTGTTTTATTGACCTCAGGGACCGGACAGGAATCAGCCAGCTGGTTGTCAACAAAGAAAAGAATCCAGACCTCTATGAAAAAGCCAGAGCAGTCCGCCAGGAATATGTCCTTGCTGCCGTTGGAAGAGTTGAAGAGAGATCTTCCAAAAATCCAGACCTTCCCACCGGGGAGATAGAAGTTCTCTGCACAGAGCTTCGTCTTTTAGCTCAATCAGAAACTCCTCCGATCTACATCAAAGATGATGATAACGCCAAAGAAGAAATTCGCTTAAAATACCGCTACCTTGACCTTCGAAAGTTCAAAATGCAGGAAATGCTGACTGCCCGGGCCGAGATTACCCGACTTTTCCGCAGTTTTCTCCACCAGGAGGGCTTTATTGAAGTGGAAACCCCCTTCCTGGGCAAGCCGACCCCGGAAGGCGCCCGAGACTATCTTGTTCCCTCCAGAATCAACGGCGGGCACTTTTATGCCCTGCCCCAGAGTCCTCAGCTGATGAAGCAGCTTTTGATGATCGGCGGAACGGACCGCTACTATCAGGTCGCCCGGTGCTTTCGCGATGAAGACCTTCGGGCAAACCGCCAGCCGGAATTTACCCAGGTAGACCTGGAAATGTCCTTTGTCACCATGGACGATGTCATTGACATGAATGAAAGACTGATGGTCTATGTCTTTAAAGAATTCCTGGGAATAGAATTAAAAAGACCCTTCCCTCGGATGACCTATAAGGATGCCATGGAAAATTATGGGACCGATAAACCTGATCTACGCTACGGATTTCCGATTAAGGACCTCAGTTCCCTTGCCCAACTTATGGAATTTCCGCTTTTCTCCGATGGAGTAAGGGACGGAAAGTCCATCTATGCCATTAATTTTAAAGGCCTCTCTTCCGCTTATACCCGTAAGGGCCTGGACCAGCTTGCAACCTATGCCAAGGGAATCGGGGCAGAGAACCTACTGTGGATTCGAAAAGAAGGAGAAGATCTGAAAACTTCCTTTAATAAATATCTCAACGAAGGGGCAGAGGAAAAGATCAATGATCTTTTAGACCTTCAAGACGGAGACCTGGCTCTAGTCACTGTTGGCCAAAAGCCCCAGGCCCTGGAATTGATGGGACTTTTAAGAGTCTACGTAGCCTCAGAAAATCTGACCTTTGACCCCAAAGACTTTAAGATTACCTGGATTGTGGAATTTCCCATGTTTACCTGGTCGGAAGAAGAAGGACGCTTTGTTGCCGAACACCATCCCTTTACGATGCCTCTTGAAGAGGACCTGCCTCTCCTTTCCACTGAGCCGGAAAAGGTACGGGCCCAGGCTTATGATATCGTCATCAACGGGGACGAAAGAGGGGGCGGCTCCATCCGTATCAATGACCCGAACCTACAGCATCAAATCTTTGAACTGTTAAAGCTGACCCCGGAGGATATTTCAAACCGCTTTGGATTTTTCCTGGAAGCCCTTAAATATGGCGCCCCCCCACACGGCGGCATTGCCTATGGGCTGGACCGATTTATCATGATGCTCATTAACCGAGCCTCGATTAAAGATGTCATCGCCTTCCCCAAGACTCAAATGGCTGCGGATCTAATGATGGAAGCCCCGACGACTGTAACTCAGGCTCAATTAGATGAGCTGCATATTCGTATTTCGGGTATAAAAGAAAAGTAAAGATGAGTTCCATCTTCTCTTCGCCTTGAAAAAGAGCGGAGAAAGTGAGTTTCGAAAGGAAATATGAATGATACGCCGAGCATTTGTAATTGAAAACGAAAATAATAAAAGCCACGTTTTGGTTTACCGGTCGGAAGCCTGTGGTTCCTGTAATGCCTGTAATGCTTGTAATGCGAAGCCAACGAGCGAATGGGTTGAAAATAGCCTGGGTGCTAAACCCGGCGATGTGGTTCAAATTGAGTTTACGTCTAAGAAGTTTTATCAGAGCATTTTCAAACTCTATCTTGTGCCGCTGATCTTTTTTCTTCTTGGGATGTTTGCCTTCTATTTTTTTGAAAGCTCCCATGGAAAGGTTAACGAGCTCCATATGCTTTTCGGTGGATTCTTGGGACTTCTGCTTTCCTTCTTTTATGCCCGGCATTCGGATGACACGAGTGCCAATGATCTACTAAAAATGGTGGATATTGAAAGTCTGGAAGCCGTTGAATTTAATTCAAGAGTTGACCCAAAGAGAATGGATTCGGGGAGACTGAGATGAGCCAGGGCTTTGTCAGCATTATTGGCCGCCCCAATGTCGGTAAATCGACCCTTTTTAACCGCCTGACCGGCGCCAGATATTCGATTATTGAAGACAGTCCTGGGGTAACCCGGGACCGTCTTTATCATGATGTGGAGTGGCAGAACCACCACTTTACTCTCATTGATACCGGAGGGATTACAGGGGAGGAGGATCAAATCTCCAAAGAGGTGGACCAGCAGGTAAAATTTGCTATCGAATCCTCGGACCTAATACTCTTTTTGTTAGATGGAAAAGAAGGGATCACCAGTTTAGACCGGGAGGTGGCCCAGCTCCTCCACCAGTCGGGAAAAACCTGCCTAGCCGTGATTAATAAAATTGACACCCATGATACTCCAAGCTCTGTGTACGAGTTCTACGAGCTGGGTTTTTCCGACTTCATGATTATTTCCGCAGAGCAGGGATATGGGATCGGAGATCTCTTAGATAAGATTTTTGATCTTCTTCCTGAAGAAAAAAACGAGTCTTTGGACACGGATGTTCTTCATACCGCAATTATTGGAAAACCTAATGTCGGAAAATCCTCTTTGGTCAATAAGCTTTTGGGGGAGAAGCGGATGATTGTTACGGATATTCCTGGGACCACTAGAGATACAACGGACAGTCTCTATGAGCACAAGGGAAAAAAATATATGCTCATTGATACTGCTGGTCTTCGCAGAAAAAGGTCGGTAGATAATGCAATTGAGCGCTATTCCAATATCCGTACCTATCGGGCGGTTGACCGAGCGGACCTTTGTTTATTTTTAATCGACGGTACCCTGGGCATAACTGAACAGGACAGCAAAATTGCCGGCTATGCCCATAATGAAGGCAAGGCCTCCATCATTGTGGTGAATAAATGGGATATCGTTATAAAGGATACGGATACGATGAAAAGAATGGAAGATAGTATCCGGACCACCCTTTCTTTTATGCCCTATGCCCCGATTGTCTTCATTTCTGTAAAAACGGGAAGAAACCTTGACCGGCTCTTTGAAACCATGGATCGGGTCAATGAAAATTATTCCTTCCGGATTTCTACGGGGCTTTTAAACCAGCTGATTCGCCAGGCCACGCAGCTCACTCCTCCTCCTGCCGATAAGGGGAAGAGGCTGAAAATTTTTTATGCCTCTCAGGTGGCTGCCCGCCCGCCAAAGATCATTTTCTACTGCAATGACGTGAAGCTTTTCCATTTCACTTATCTCAGGTATTTGGAGAATCAAATAAGGGAGAGCTTCGATTTTTCCGGCGTTCCGCTGATTCTTGAAGCCAGGGAGCGGAAGGAAAAATAAGAGAAGAAAGCAAAGTGAGGATCCCATGTTCAACCGCCTATTTATCATGATCATTGCCTATCTGTTGGGCTCGATTCCCACAGGGTATCTTTTATCGCGGATTTTCATTGGTAAGGATATTCGAGATACCGGCAGCGGAAATATTGGTGCAACCAATGTCGTCCGGGCCCTGGGCTTTAAAATGGGCGCCTTGACCTTTTTTCTGGACTTTGTGAAAGGGTATTTGGCCGTGTGGATCGGTTCCGGCTTAATGAAAAACCAGTGGGATCTTGCTCTGGCCTGCATCATGGTGGTGGTTGGCCACTGCTACCCGATTTTTTTGGGCTTTAAAGGCGGAAAGGGAGTGGCAACCTCTGCGGGTGTGATCAGCTTCTTTTCCTTTGCTATGCTAGCCTTTTTAATGGCCCTCTTTTTTCTAGTATTTTATTTTACGAGAATTGTCTCCATTGCCAGTATTGTGGTGGTGGCTGCAGGCCTAATCTATTTCTTTTTGCTTCCTTTGTCAGCTCCTGTTCACCTGGCAATATTGATCCTGGCCCTTCTTATTATTTTTCAGCATCGGATGAATTTCAAAAGATTGGTCCGTGGAGAAGAGCTGACTTTTAAATAAAATATTTTTTACTGAAGCGATTCCTGTCAGATTTGATAAAGGTTTGCTATCAGGAGGGCGTAAAAATGAAAAATAAGCCAGTGCCGGAACAAAAAAATAAATCACAGAAAAAACCTTTATTGACCGTGAAAAAAAGTGGGGGCATCAAATCCCCTCTGACCTGGCTTTTTTGGATTCTTTTGGTCCTGGGAATTTTTGCTTTTTTAAAATCCTCCCTCTCACAGCCGGATACCTTTACCCTGATGCCGGCGGAAAATGTCAGCCAGGGAAGAAAGGGACAGGGAGTCTTTATTTTTTATGAATATGCTCCGACTCCTTATCAGGGGGTCGACTTTTCAAAAACCGGAATCAATACAGAGATTCGTTACCGGGAAGGGACTCCCCTGGCGCCCCTATCTCCGTCCATAAAAAATCGGATCCAGACCTGGCTTGAAGCAGAAAAGAAAGCAGCAGTCGAGGAAGGAAAAAAAGAAATTTCTGAAAATGAGATCATAAGACCCCTTCCTGATTTTTATACCCCCTCTTTTCGGGTTCGTCCCTCTCCTTACCCTCACAATATCCCCCAGCTGGGAGATAATAAGCGGGTAAAGGATTTAAGCTCAGAGGGAAGAGAATGGGAGAAAGCTTACTTTGAGGAAGTGATCAAGACCAATCAAATTCTCAGCGCCCCCTATGGAAGGGTTCGGCTTGATTGCGACGGCTTTGAAAATATTCTCACCCCTGCCTCTTTGATGGGAATGGAGCCGGGAGACCTGGCTGATCCCCTGACCTCAGAAAAGACTCTTTTTCATGGACTTAAATTCGTCGAAGATCGTCTGTATTACCTGGCCGTAGACTGTCCTGCCACAGTAAGACCCAGGTCCTTTACTCCAGGACAGGCCACCGACCTTCGGTTGGAAGGCGGAATGGTATTGACGGGCCGTCTAGACTTGGTCCGTAAAGACAAAGATGGAAGAGAGCTTTATATCTTTTCAATAAGAGAAGGGTATGATGAAATCAAAGATATGCGCTTTACACGGCTGGAAATTTTGGGCCCGGGGGAAAACGTCTATACGATTCCGGTCGATTGCTTAGCCAAAGATTCCGGCGGAGTTTATTGTTATCTTTTGGACCAATCCAGAAAAGCAGTCAGGATAAATGTTGAAATCGCGGGCAGCCGGGATAAGGCAATCTTGATCCGTACTGAAGAGACGACCCCTTCGAAAAAAATTGTCCTTCAGCCCTATGATCAGCTCCTAAGAAATCCGGAAAAGATAACAGAAGGCAAAACTTACTAGGAGGCTATTTTGAGTGTCATCGAAAATTTAGATCAGATCCGAGAAAAGATGGAATTTTACGGGGGAAAATTTGGTCATAAAAAGGAAGAAATTACCCTCGTCGGAGTGACCAAATTCGTTGACGAAGAAAAAATTCGTCAGGCGATTCAGAATGGTCTGACCGATATCGGAGAAAACCGGGTTCAAGAAATTGTCCGAAAAGAACCGATGTTTGATGGGGCAAATATTCATATGATTGGTCAGCTTCAAACGAATAAGGTCCATAAGCTCCCCAAATCGGTAAAGCTTATCCAGTCCATTGACCGGTCTTCACTCTTGGAAAAACTTGAAGCAGCCGGGGAAAAAGAAGATTTTATCTACCACGGTCTCATTCAGGTAAATCCCGCTGGAGAGATTCAAAAGGGGGGAGTGAGTCCCGAGGATCTTCCTGCGCTTTTAGACTTTGCGCAAGCCTTGTCCCATGTTAGAATTGAAGGACTGATGATGGTCGCACCCTTTTCAGAAAATTTGGAAGAAATTCGCCCCTTTTTTCGAAAAATGAGAAAATTATTCGAAAAGATAGGAAATAGGAGTTATAATCAAATTACTATGAATATTCTTTCAATGGGAATGTCTCATGACTACACAGTAGCCCTTGAAGAAGGATCCAATATGATTCGTGTTGGCTCTGCCATTTTTGGCGCTCGTGACTACTCAAAATAAGGAGGAAACAATGGGCTTTTTTGATAAGATGAAGAATATGATGGGGGTTGAGGATGATTATTATGACGATTATTCCTCAGACTACAATTCTCAGGAAGGTTCGCCGGAAGTAGATTATTCCGCTTCTTCTTACCAGCCTTCTCCGGCATCCGGTTCTTATTCTTCAAACAACTACAGCGGATCCTATGACAATTCCGCTGATTCTTCGGATTCGAATGTTGTGCGTATGCCTTCTTTAGGGTCATCCGGCAAAGTTCGCATAAGTATTCAGGAACCCCTCCAATACGAAGATGGTCCCCAGGTGATTGACGCAATCTCTCAGGCTCATACCGTTGTGCTTAACCTGGAAATGCTGGAAGTTGACAAGAAACGTCAGATTTTTGACTTCGTAAGCGGCGGCGTATATGCCCTTCATGGAGATATTGAAAAGGTGACCAAGGATATCTACGTGATTGTTCCCAAGGGCGTTTCGGTTGACAGCAAGCTTGCGGAAACGGTTGCAAAGGGAACCGGCTCGCTCTATCAGCTTTAATTTTTAGAAAGCAGAAAGACATTTCGCTTGATCCTTGAGCGAAATGTCTTTTTTTGTAAAAAACAGAATGAAATAGGACAAATGATATGAATTTTGAGCCATTTACAGGTTCAAAATCCGATACGATAAGGATGATAAACTATGTTTATTGGAGCCATCGCTCTTTTTATTGCAGGCCTGGATCGTTTAACCAAGCTCTGGGCTGTCCGTCAGCTGAAAGGAAAGGGCGAAATTTTGGTTTTGGGGAATTTTTTTCAATTGGTTTATGTTGAAAATCGCGGGGTTGCCTTTGGCTTGTTTTCTAAGCTGAATTTTTTGCTTCCGGTCCTAACCCTCGTTCTGATCGCCTTATTAATCGTGATGGCCCGCAAATATAAAAAAAAGGGAAAAAGAGCGTTCATTCCCTTGGCCTTTATTATTGGCGGGGCGGTTGGAAACCTGATTGACCGGTTAACCACCGGATACGTAGTGGACTTTTTTTCCTTTAATTTTGGAAATTACCATTTTCCGGTCTTTAATGTGGCCGATATCTTTGTAACCCTGGGCACTTTTTTTCTCCTGATTTTCTTTCTCCAAGAGGAAGGGGCGCCCTCAGTTAAAGATATTTAAAGTCCCTTTAAACAAAACTTTATCAGGGCCGAGGACGATAGCTTATGAAAAATTTAAGGTTGTTAAAAAATAAAGAAGGATTTTGGGAAGAGAGGGGAAAATGCCGGTTCATATTGGAAATGACTGGGACCAGCTTTTGATGGACCAATGGTCCTTGGC
>CAMYOR010000004.1 GCA_947278105.1 uncultured Tissierellia bacterium | reverse complement strand
CCGTAAAACGGCGGACCTGATCTCCATCCAACACGACAAAAATAGAGCCGCTATCCCAGGAACGGGGATTATGAAGAGAGAAATTTCCGACTAGCTTTTGATTTTTAATAATCAAGAGATTCTGACGGGTGAGGGCGGCAAAGGCTTCCTGGCCCAAAGGCGCCAGATCCAAAAAAGGTCTCTGCGAGGGAAGGCCCTGAATTTTCTTATCTTCCTTTAGGCCCAAAAAAGAACGGTTCGGCCAGGCATCGGGAAGCGGTGCAATCCCCGGGTCCCAAAGAAGGGTCCCCTCATCCTCGGACCGGAGGTCTTTTTTTGTCACCGGGCCTCGTTCAAGCCAGGCCAATCCCTTTGCCTGAATGGCCAGGTCATAGGGGCTTTGGAGATCCAAAATTTCTTCAACGACCTTTAACCTGGAATCATAGAGGCGGATTTTATCCTGAAAAAAGACAGCATAGAAAGCTGGTCCCCCGGAGACGGACATCAGATCCAGGCTTTGGGGGGCCGAAACCTCATTTTTAACTTCCCCGGTCTGAGGGTCGAGGAGGCGAATTGAAAAATTGGGATTTAGAATGACCAGGTCTTTTCCGTAGCAAACCTTCGCATCTTCCCCTAAATCACAGGTAAAGAGCTCTCTTCCGTTTGCCTGGAGGCCGTGAAGCTTCTGAGCCCGAACATAGTAATAGTTCGTATTGCAGGCTCCTATCTGGGTCCAATCTGCTTCGGGAGAGATTTCGCTTTTTTCGGGCAGGGGAATCGGAGAATCCGGATGGGTAGAGCGAAAACTGAAAAAAATAAAAGCGACCAGGGCAAAGAGAACCAGGCCCAGAAGCCAGGGGCTTTTATTCAAGGGAAGCCTTTGCTGAGGGGCCGCAGGGGCCGACTCCTTAAATTCTTCCGCCGGCTTTGGGGAAGGATTTATTACTTTTTTTGAAGGGCTTGGCGGTCTTTTCATCGGTCCTTATTCTTCCTGTCCCTGACGGCGAAGAGCTTTTTGCTTTTCTGCCTGGTCCCGGTCATATTCAATCCGAACCTGGTCAATCTTTTTATTGGACATCTTCCGGATAAAAAATTGGCAATATTCATATTCGACAAAGGGCTGCTCGGAATCTTCGGGAATCCTTCCCATCAGATAAAAGAGCAGGCCGCCCAGGCTGTCATAGTCCTCGTTTTCTTCATCAAACTCTGAGCCGATATTGGAATTGAGTTCCCGGATGGAAAGAGTTCCCCGGGCAAGGTAGGTATTTTCCCCGATCTTGTTAATCTCCGGTTCATCGGCATCATACTCGTCGTCAATGTCTCCGACGATTTCCTCAATCAAATCTTCCATGGTCACGATGCCTGAAAATCCCCCATACTCATCAATCAGAATGGCAATGTGGGAGTTATTTTCCCGAAGCTCATTGAAAAGCTCATTGACATTCTTTCTTTCCGGCACAAAATACGCCGGACGGACGATTTTCTGGATATCCACATGATCAAAGCCCACCTCATAGGCCTCCTGCATATAATCCTTGATGTAAAGGACGCCGATAATGTTGTCAATATCATCATCATAGACAGGAATTCTAGAAAAATGAACGGAAAGAAGCTCATCCATGTATTCCGAGGAGGGGTCTGTAATATCAATGGCAAAGACGGACGTTCGAGGGGTCATAATTTCTTCGGCCGTCTTGTTATCAAAGTTAATGATGGAGTTGATCATTTCTTCTTCGGTCACATTAATCAGGCCCTGGCTCTGGCCCACCTGGACAATAGATTTGATATCCGACATGGTCACTCTTTCTTCGACAGAGTCAATCTCAATTCCCATCGTCCGGAGAACGGCGTTGGTAATCGAAGAAAGAAGGCGGACACAGGGTTTTAAAATTTTATAGGACCACCAAAGAGGCCCCGATGCCGAAAAAGCAAACTTCTGAGGATCTTTCAATGCCAGTCGCTTGGGAATTAGTTCCCCAAAAATGATGGTCACAAAAGACAATAGAATCGTGAAAATAATGGTGGCCAGTTGGTAGGGCTTCGGGACGCCCCATCGAAAAAGCCAGCTTCCCAGGCCATGGGAAATCCCCGTGGCAGCAAAGGCAGAGTTGAAAAATCCGGCAAGGGTAATACAAACCTGAATCGTGGATAAAAATTCAGATGGGTCGTCTAAGAGCTTTAAAATCCTCCGAGCCTTGATCTGGCCTTCTTCCGACTTTTCCCGGACAATATTCTTGTCAACGGAAATCAGAGCCATTTCCGATGCCGAGTAGAAAGCATTAAGCAAGATCAAAAGGATCATGAGAAGAAGCTGTAAGATCAGATTTCCTCCAGATCCAGGATCCGCTGGGGCAGCGTCCATTCAAACCTCCTTAAAAAACAAAGTTTCATAATATTTTATCACATTGTCACAAGCATATAAATGATGAGAAGGCTGGCGAGGAAAATCCGGTACCAGCCAAAAATTCGAAAGTCGTGATGCTGAATATATCCAATAAACTTCCGAATGACCAGATAGGCAACCAAAAAAGAGAGGACGAAGCCGATCAAGGTCAAAATCCACTCCTGAAAAGAAAAGGCCGCCCCTTCCTTGATAAGCTCCAGAAGAGTCGCTCCGACCATCGTCGGAATGGCTAAAAAGAAGGAAAATTCTGCAGCGGCCAAACGGCTGGTTCCGATTAGCATGGCTCCAATGATGGTTGCCGCGGACCGGGAGGTTCCGGGCACCAGGGCCAGGCACTGGAAAAGGCCGATCAGAAAAGCCGAAGATAGGGGGAGCTCCCCCGTTGTCGGATAAAGAGGCTTTTTCCTTCTCCGGTTCCATTTTTCAATGGCCAGGATCAAAAGCCCGTAAATTAAAAGGGTGACCGCTACCGTTGCCGAGTTCATCAGCTTTTCCTTGATAAAGTCGTGAAAAAGAAGGCCCGCCACCCCACCTGGAATGCAGGCAACCAGGACCTTGATCCAGAGGTTGAGGGTCCTTCGGTCTGCCCTTTTAAAGACCCGATAATAGACCTTCGTCTGGGTATTCCAGTGAGGATAAGAAGGGGGCAGGCTTTTTTTCTGTTTTTCCTTCGCCCAGGGATTTAAGCGGGGAAGGTAGAGAACCACCACCGCCAGGATCGCCCCCAGCTGGATAATAATATTAAAGGATTTGGCAAAGGTTTCCGGCTGAAGATGGATCCAATCATTCACCAGGATCAGGTGACCGGTCGAAGAAATGGGCAAAAATTCAGTAATCCCTTCGACCAGGGCAAGAAGGATGACTTTGAATAGGTTTATTATAAATTCCATTTTTCATCTCCATAATGTTCCAGGAAGCTGTGTTTTTGTCCATGGTTGATATAACCCAAAATGGCATCGACGGCAACATTTTCCCCACTTCGGAAAATAGACTTTTCCACATTGGGGTTTGTCTTTTTGAGTCTTTGAATCAGGTCCTTGACTTCTTTTCTCTGTGAATTTTCTTTGCTGGCCGTTACCGAACAGGCGCAGTCCAGGGCCTTGAGCCCGATGAAATCCCGAAAGGCGATAATGGAGGATTCTTCAATATAATACATGGGCCGAAGGAGCTCCATGCGGTCGAAGTTTTTCGCCACAATTTTCGGCATCATGATTTTGTAGTTGGCGGACCAAAGGAGGTTTAAAAGGGTCGTTTCAATCACATCGTTAAAGTGATGGCCGAGGGCGACCTTATTGCAGCCTAGTTCTTTGGCATTGCCATAAAGAAAGCCCCTTCGCATCCGGGCGCAGAGATAGCAGGGCTTTTGAGAAATCGTTTCCGAAACCTGAAAAATATCCGACCTTTTGACCAGGGCGGGAATGCCCAGCCAGGCGAGATTAAATTTGAGAAGATCCCGGTTGATCGGCGCATAGCCCGGATCCATCGCAAGAAAATCCAGGTCAAAGGGAATCTCCGTATATCTTTGAAGGAGCTGAAAAAGCTTTGCCAGAAGGAGGGAGTCTTTTCCTCCGGAGATGGCGACAGCCACCTTATCACCGGGCTGGAGCATCTGATAATCTTTTAGGGCCCGGGCAAAACGGGACATGATTCGGATCCGATAGGTGGTCTGAAGGGCGTGCTCAATCTCCCCCAAGGGTAAAAGGTCTTTCCCAAAAAGAGCGTAGGTCTCAGGATAGGTGCGAATTACCGCTTCTTCATGGCTTTCTCCGGGCCTTGGCTCAACCCAAATCCTTTGGGCATGGCCCACGGGGACCGGGTTATCTTCATAGGTTTTTTTCTTGTTCAAATTTATTTTTGATGTGTTTTTATCCATAAATCGATTTCCAAAAATTATTCCATCACGGATTTTTCTAAATAGGAACAGGTGTAAAGGGCAGAAGGAGCAAGCCTTGGCGCCACCAAAACCTTCATATGGTTTTGCGGATCAATCCCTTCCTTCATTAGGGTGGAATAAACCGTGTCCTCACAGACCCGGATGTTGTTATTGACCACCGACATATGGGCAAGAAGGACGACTTCATCCTCGCCCCGCAAAAGATCAGAAAGAGCCAGACCCGCCTGCTGGTTGGAAAGGTGACCCTGGTCAGACAAAATCCGCTCCTTAAGCAACTGGGGATAAGGCCCCTCCAAAACCATGCCCACGTCATGGTTGGCTTCGAAATAGTAAATATCAGACCCCTGGACGGCGTCCATGATTCCCTGATCCAAAATACCGGTATCGGTTACGATAGAAGCTTTTTCATCCTGATAAACAAAGGAATAGCCCACGGGATCTGCGGCATCATGGTGGACCGGAAAGGGATAGATTTCCAAGTCTTTAAAGGCAAATCGCTGTTTATTCTTAAAAATAAAACGGTGGGCCGGGGTGATTTTTCCCAGTTTTTCGGCCATGGCCTCCCAAGTTTTGCGGTTGGCGTAGATGGGAAGGTGGAACCTTCGGCTCAGGACGCCCACCCCCTGGATGTGATCCAAATGCTCATGGGTGACAAAAATAGCATCCAGCTTTCGAGGATCGATTTGAACCTGCTTAAGCAGACCCTCAATTTGCCTTCCACTGTAACCCGCATCAATTAAAATACGGGTCGACTCCGTTTCAAGGTAGATACAGTTTCCGCTGGAACCGGAAGCAATCGAACGAATCTTCATTTTTTCTCCTGTTTTATGGCCGGGTTCATCGGATCATCAGGAAGAGGCGAAACCGGAGAGGGCGCCCCCTTCTCCGTTCTTTGATCGGGCCCCTTTCCTCCCCCCGGTCCCATGACCAGGTCTTCATAGGTAATGGGCATGGGGTCCGCTCGGAACATTCCGGCCGGCTGTGCCTTGGACCAGTCTTCCTGTCGGAAGGGAAGGTCCGGGAATTTTTTTGCTAGGTACTCCGCCGGGTCCTTAATCCGCTGGGCGGGGAAAGATTGGGGATCATTCGCATCTTTTAGAAAGACCTCGCTCCCTCCGAAAAGTTTATTTAAAGCAAAGTCCATCAGCATATCGTAGTCTGCCAGGGGAACCAAGTAAAGCTTTCCCTCGTGGGGAACCAGATAGTGATCCGGATAAAGGCGGGCCAGATCCTTTCCGCTCAGGCTTTTGCCCAGACCCTGGGGCTGAAGAAAATGCACTTCCGCCGGAACCCATCCATGGCCCCCGGGAGGATATTGGTTTTCGCTAATCTGAAGGATCTTGACTCCCTCCTTTTCCGACTGGGAGGCGGTTAATAAGGCTTTCCCATTTTTTATCAGGGGGCCATTTCCGTGAGTGATGACTTCCGTCGTGATCAGGCCCGTCGGCGAAGGAGTAAGAATTGCGTAATAGCCCTGAAGGCCCGTCTTTTTTTCCTGGTCCAGGCGGGCGTGAATCAGAAATTCAGGATTTCCATCCCCATCAAGATCTGCCGTCCCGCAGCTATAGGAAGGATGGGTTTCCGGGATCAGGGCTCGAAGATCCCGGGCGCCCACCTTGTAATTGCCTGGTCCATATAAAGGCAGCTGATAAAGCCATTCCACCCTGCCAGGATCAGACTTCAGCTTTTTTTTAAGGTCGGAAAATTCCTCCATCGGATCTTTTCCTTTAGGCGGATCGATCATGCCGATTAGCCCGTCCGGAGAAAGGGTGTTTTGAACGAAGGAAAGGTCAATCGGTTTTTCTCCCAGCTGACTTAAAAGAGAATCCATCATCCAGGCATCTTCCCGGGCCCGGGAGAAAACAAGATATTGACCCGTTCCCCGGGCTTCCAGAAGAGTTTCAAGCGAAGGGTCTGCTTTAATAGCTAGGGCTTCCTTTTCGGAAACCTGGCGAACCTCCACAAGACCGGGAATCGCCTTTCCCTCAAAGAGATTTCGTGTAATATCCTCTTCGGTCCAATTTTTTAAAGCCATCAGATGCCGGTTCATGACAACAAAACCCTTCTCTGTCGGCAGGACATAAAGATTTGAAGCTTCCCCGGGTGCGGACCGAAGGTCAATGCCCATGGGCTGGTTGGGATGCTGATAAAAGTAAACCGGAGCATTGCCCATTTTCTGCCGGTCGTAAGGGGAGGCGTTTAAAATCTGCTGGCCAAAAGCCATTAAAGAATTTTGCCTCTTTTTATCCGTTATGTTCCCATTTTTTGGGGGCTCCCCTTGAGAAGGAAGACCCTTATTCTGATTGGATTCGGTTCTTTTGGAGCTTTCTTCCTTCGGACGGACAGAAATTTCTGTCTCCACCGCAGGAGGTTCTTTTAAAAGCGCGGGTTTGTAGGTTTTTTTGTCTTTTTTTGGGGGAGTTTCTGCCTTAACGGGCTTTTTTTCTTCCGGCGGAAGTTCCGGCGAAGATATTTCGAAAGACTCCTCACTCTTTTCCTCTGGCAAATAAGAAAAGGCAAAGGCTTGTCCAAGATCAGACTTCTCGCTGGATTCCTCCTCTTCTTCGGTATTTTCAGAAATCTGATAATCCGTAGATTCCTGATCCTCAGATACTTTCACAATTTTTGGACCGGTATCCCGGGTAATATAGAAGATAAGAAGAGCCGTTGACAGGACAATGATGCCGATCAGCGCTCCCATTTTTCTTTTATCAGAAAGGGAAAGAGCGGGATGGGACTGGTTTTGTTTCTTTTTATTCATTCCGGCCTCCTGGTGATCGAATAAAAAAGCATAGAAAAACCAATATCTTTCTATGCTGTTTCTTTTTTCTATTATATCTCTATATTGTCGAAGCAAAATGTACGAATGAAGCAGGAAAATGATTTTTTAATCCACCCGCGGCAGCCAATGGGGATCTTTACTGGCTTCATAGCACATCCAAATCGCCTCCTCATTCACCCTTCCTGTTGAAAGGGGCGGAAGGGCATCCAGGGGAAAATAAGCGGCCTTCAAGGTTTCCAAATTTCTCCGAAAGGTGGGAATGGGTTCAATCCCATTTTCCAAGGGCGCTGTTTGCTCAACATGGCAAAGTATATAACACTTGTAAATTTCATAGGGAATGGGTTTGTATTGGTGATAGGACCGGTTTTCGATGGCAACGAGTTTTCCTGCTTTGCCAACAACGCCTGCTTCTTCAAAAACTTCTTTTTCAATATTTTCTTTAAGAGAAATTCCAATATCGCACCAGCCTCCTGGCATAGACCAGAGATAATTGCTGGATTCCTGAACTAAAAGAATCCGATTCTCGTGAAAAACAGCCGCCCGGCATTCAATCTTCGGGGTTTGATAACCCTTTTCGCCAGCGAAAAGATTTAAGATCTTTTCTTTGGAAATTCCGGTCTTATAAGCCAGCATCTCCGAAGCGGTTTTAGAAATATGGTCATACCGGTCTTTGTCAAAGCGGCTTTTGGCATAGGCTTGGCCCTGCTGGGCCCAGAACTGAAGATTTTGCGCCCAGTCCAGCCAGGGATGGAGATTTTTTTCTGAATCCAGATAGGATTCCAGCTGGTTCCAGAAATAGATAAAACGGTAGCGAACTGGCCAGGCCAAATTCTCGTCATAGGTAAGGCCAATATCAAAGGGCACCCATTTCGCATTGATCGTCTCTCCCGGCTGGAGGACGATCTCTTCAATCGGAAGCTCCTTATTGACAAAAAATCCGTACATCCAAGCATGGCGGGAGGGCGTTTCAAATCGGCCTAGCTCAATGAGTTCTTCGGCCTTTACATGGATTCCCGTCTCTTCTGCAAGTTCCCTTAAAGCCCCTTGCTTTTCGGTTTCTCCGGCAAGGCAGGCTCCTGCTGTATTTTCCCAAAGAAGGCCGAAGGTTTTCGTCTCAGCTCTTTGGGTAAGCAAGACTTCGCCCCGGTGATTTAAAGTAAAAACGGAAACCAGCTTTGTATAAGCTCCGTCGGGAACCCGCTCTCCCCTTCGATGCTTTCCGATTAATTTTCCGCTTTGGTCAAAGAGATCCTGCCATTCCTGTTTTTCTATCTCCGTACGGTCCATGGTTCCTCCGCTTTTGTTTTTCGATAAAAAAGTCTTTTTTAAAAGAGTGCCTTACCCAGTCTTAGGAAGGTAAATGGGTCTTCCTTTTGGGGGGCTTTTTCAAATCCTCAGGACGGATATTTAAGGCATCCCGAAATTTTTGGATAATCTTTTTTTCAATCCGTGACACCGTCATTTGAGAAACCTGAAGCTCCTCAGCAATAGAAATCTGGGTTCTTTTATCGTAATAACGGTAGTAGAAAATTTTCTTTTCCAGGTCATTGAGATGGGAGGTCAGCTTTTCAACGACATCACTAAAGTCGATATTCTCAAAGCTTTCATCTTCTTCGCCAAGGACATCCGCTAGGCTCATTTCCCGATCATCCACCCCGGTGTCAAAGGATTTGTCCAGGGATTGTGGGGAATAAACCTGAGATGCTTCCATGGCTTCCAGAACTTCTTCTACGCTAACATTGAGATATTCGGCGATATCATCCACGGTTGGCTGTCTCTGAAGGTCCTGGGAAAGGGCATTTCGGGCCAGGTTAATTTTTTTAGAAAGCTCTTGGATCCTTCGGGGCACGCGGATTACCCATCCCTTATCCCGGAAATGCCGTTTAATTTCTCCGATGATGGTGGGCGTTGCAAAGGAGGAAAAGGCGTAACCCTTACTGACATCAAACCGGTCAACAGCGTAGATCAGGCCAATGGAAGCTACCTGAAAAAGGTCATCATATTCGATTCCCCGGTTCAGGTATTTTTTTGCCAAGATTTCTGCGATATAGAGGTGATCGGTGATAATTTTATTTCTCAGCTCCAGATCCCCGGTCCTTCTCAGTTCCAGAAATTCAGCCTCTTCCTTGGCTTTTCTCCTTTGCTTTTCGGTTTTTTTCTTTTTCGCCATGGCCATGGCTGCTCCTTTATCGGTTTTTTACCAGATAAATCCCATCCTTGCCTCGAGAAACTTTATCCATTAAACTTTCCAAAATCATCCGGCTCATTACCGCCTCCGGACTCTGTTCATTTTTAATCTCCGCTTTTATGCGGATCTTCATTCCCTCTTCCTTTTCCTCATAAATTACCTTGAGCTTGTCATTAAAAGGTAAAAGATAATTTACCAGCTCTGAAACACAAACCCTTAAATCCTCCACCGCTTCATAGTCAAAACCCATTTCTCTTGCCAGGGAGGCCGTGACCAGCCGCAGCGTGGTTACATACTCGGGCCGGGAAGGAATAATCAATTTAACAGTTTCCATCCCTGTCCTCCATGATAAATTCCTTGTCAAGTTCAGTGATCGCAAAAAGCTTGCGGACATTTTTCTTGGCCTTGCGAATATGGATTGAAGATCCTCCTGCTTGGGCGACTTTATATATTGCCATCAAAGCCCCCAGGCCCGTGGAATCCAGGTAGTTCAGGTTCGTAAAGTCAAAGATTACTTCCTGAGGGGCCTTTTTTAAGACTTCAATCACGCTCTCTCTTAGCTCAGGCGAAGAGTTAATGTCCAGGTCCCCTTCAGAAGTGACGAGGATCCCTTCTGGAACCTGTTCTATATTCATATTAAAAGCCATAGATCCTCCTTATTCTTTTTCCTGATTAGGTTCGGAGTCCGGTTCTTCTATATATTTTGCCACAGCGACGATCTCGTCGCTTTCCTTTTCGACTTCTTTAAGCTTAACACCCTGGGTGGCCCTGCCAATCGTGGAAATATCCTGAACATTGAGCCGGATCAGGACGTTGTTTTGACTCATCAAAAGGACTTCATCATCTTCCTTCACTAAAAAAGCTGCAATGAGTGGGCCTGTTTTTTTCGTAATCTTGTAGGTGATTAGGCCCTTTCCTCCCCGGTTTTGCAGGTTATATTGACTGATCGGAGTCTTTTTCCCATAGCCTAATTCCGTTACGCAAAGGATGTAGTTGTTTTCTCCGACAATGTCGGTATCAATGACCTGATCCTGAGGAGCCAAGCTAATTCCCTTAACCCCCATAGCATCCCGGCTGATCGGCCGAACGTCTTTTAAGCTAAAGTGGATAGACATTCCCTGCTTCGTAACCATAAAGACTTCGTCATCTTCTTTGGCAATCCGAACCAGGCACAGCTCATCGCCCTCCGCCAGACGAATGGCGCGGATACCCTTTGCGTGAATATTTTTAAAGAGACTGACCGCCGTCTTTTTGAGGATTCCCTGAACCGTGACCATGACAAAGTAGGAATTATCATCCCGGTCGTCTTCCTTGACTGGGAACATGGCCTCAACTTTTTCATTGGCCTCCAGCTGCAGAAGGTTAATGATATTTTGTCCCTTTGCGGTCCTTGATCCTTCCGGAATCTCATAGGCATTGAGATGGTAGGCGGTGCCAAAGTTTGTGAAAAAGAGAATGGTATCGTGGGAGGAGACGACAAAGAGGTGTTTGACATAATCGTCTTCCTGGGTGGTCATCCCCCGGATTCCCTTTCCTCCCCTTCGCTGTACCTTGTATTCGTCGACGGGAGTCCTTTTAATATAACCCTTCTGGGTCATCGAGATGACGATCGCTTCTTCTTTAATCAGATCCTCCATGGAGATCTCATCGGCCGCCGGCATAATTTTGGTTCTTCTCTCGTCCCCATACTTTTCTTTAATTTCTTCCATTTCCTCTTCAATGACTTGATAGAGAACTCTTTTGGAAGAGAGAATTTCCTTGAATCGGGCGATTTTCTTTAAAAGATCCTCGTACTCCTCATCCAGCTTTTCCCTTTCCAGCCCCGAGAGCCTTTTTAGCTGCATATCCAAAATGGCCTGAGATTGGAGGTCGTCTAAACCAAATCTTTCAAGAAAAATTTTCTTAATTTCGGCGCTGTCATAAGAAGAACGGATGATTTTTATAATTTCATCAATATGGTCCAGGGCAATTTTAAGGCCTTCAATGATATGGGCCCGGGCTTCGGCTTTTTCCAAATCGTACTGGGTTCTTCGGGTCACCACTTCTTCCTGATGAAGGACATAATAATGAATCAAATCCTTTAGCGAAAGAATTTTGGGCTGGCCCTCTACTAAGGCGAGGTTAATGATCCCAAAGGTCGTTTCCATCTGGGTGTTTTTATAAAGGTTATTTAAAACGACTTTGGGAATGGCATCTCTTTTTAGTTCAATAATGATCCGGATGCCGGTCCGGTTCGTATCATCCCGAACATCGGAAATTCCTTCCAGTTTCTTCTCCCGGACAAGCTTTGCAATATCTAAAATGAGCTTGGCTTTGTTCACCTGATAAGGAATTTCCGTGACGACAATCCGAAAACGATTTTTTACCTCTTCAATTCTCGCCACGGCCCTTAGCTTAATCTTTCCTCGGCCAGTCTTATAGGCTCTTTTAATCTCGCTTTTTCCCATAATATGGGCGCCCGTCGGAAAATCGGGACCCGGGAGATATTCCATAAGACTTTCCGTAGAAATCTCCGGATCCTTCATATAGGCTACGCAGGCATCAATTGTTTCTCCCAGGTTGTGGGGGGCCATATTCGTGGCCATCCCGACGGCAATTCCCGCCGATCCGTTGACTAAAAGATTGGGAAAACGGGCCGGCAGGACGACCGGCTCCATCTCCTCTTCATCAAAGTTTGGCTGGAAATCCACCGTATTTTTATTGATATCCCGAAGCATCTCCTGGGCAAGACGGGTCATGCGCACTTCCGTGTAACGCATGGCAGCGGGCCGATCGCCGTCAATCGAACCGTAGTTTCCTTGACCATCGGCCAACAGATAACGGGTGTTAAAGGGCTGGGCCAGGCGGGCAACGGCATCATAGATTGCTGAATCGCCATGGGGGTGGAAACGGCCCATGACATCGCCAACCAGACGGGCCGACTTACGGTACGGCTTATCGGGCATCAGACCCAACTGGTTCATTCCATAGAGAATCCTGCGGTGTACCGGCTTTAGCCCATCCCGGACATCCGGCAAAGCCCTGCCGATGATCACCGACATGGAATAATCCAGATAAGAGCTTTTCATGACCTTCTCAAGGTCAATCGGTAAAATATCATTTTTTGTTTTATCTTCTGCCATAGTGATCTTCCTTAACCAATGGTATCAATGTTTTCCGCCAGACGGGCGTTCGTCACAATAAATTCTCTTCTCGGAGGAACCTTATCACCCATGAGCAGGGAAAAAGTGTCATCAGTGGTCGTCGATTCCGGATCTTCATAAACCTGCAGGAGCAGACGGTTATCCGGGTTCATGGTCGTCTCCCAGAGCTGATCGTCGTTCATTTCTCCAAGACCCTTGTAACGGTTGATCTTGTAGGAATCCTTGGAAAGACCTGCAGTGACCTGTTCCAGCTCCTTTTCGTCATAAGCGTACCGTTCATTTTTTCCCCGGACAACCCGGTAAAGAGGAGGCTGCGCAATGTATATATGACCTTCATCAATCAGGGGTTTAAGGTACCGGTAAAAGAAGGTTAAGAGTAGGGTTCGAATATGAGAACCGTCCACATCGGCATCGGTCATAATAATAATTTTTCCATAGCGAAGCTTGGAAATATCAAAGGCTTCTCCGATTCCTGTTCCAAAGGCTGTGATCATGGCCTGAATTTCTTCATAGGAAAGGATGTGGTTAATCGAGGCTTTTTCAACATTTAAAATTTTTCCCCTCAGGGGAAGAATTGCCTGGAACCGGTTATCCCGACCCGTTTTTGCGGATCCTCCGGCAGAATCTCCCTCCACGAGGAAAATTTCATTTTCTTCGATATCTTCCGACTGGCAGTCCGCTAATTTTCCCGGAAGGGTCATGGAATCGAGCATATTTTTCTTATGGCTGAGATCCCGAGCTTTTCGAGCCGCCTGCCGAGCTCTCTGGGAGGATAGGGCCTTTTCCAGAATGACTTTTCCAATCTTGGGATTTTCCTCCAAAAAAGCCGACAGCTTTTCTGAAAAGAAGGTGTCCATGGCTCCTCTGACCTCAGAATTTCCCAGCTTTGCCTTGGTTTGGCCTTCAAACTGAGGATTCGAAAGCTTAACGCAGCAGACAGCGGTAAGACCTTCCCGGGCATCATCCCCAGTCAGGTTTTCATCCTTTTCCTTCATGATGTTGTAGGTTCTTCCATAGTCATTTAATGACTTTGTCAGCGCCGAACGAAAACCGGTCAGATGGGTGCCGCCCTCCGGGGTAAGGATATTATTGGCAAAGGCTAAAACGAGTTCAGAATAGCCAGTCGTGTACTGGAAAGCAATGTCAATTTCAATATTTTCCTGGATTCCCTCAAAATGAAGAACTTTTGGAAAAAGGGGATCCTTGTTCCGATTCAAAAAACTGACAAACTCAGAAATTCCCCCTTTGGAGTAGAAGGTTTTGTCAAAGTTATTGCGGTAGTCCACCAGCTGGAAGGTAACTCCGGCATTTAAAAAGGAAATCTCCCGAAACCGGTCCGCGAGGACCTGATGGTCAAAAGACACTGTCTCAAAGATGGTCTCATCGGGATAAAAAAGAATCGAAGTCCCCCGATCCTTGACTTTTTTGCCTTTTTCAAGGGCGATAACGGCCTTGCCCTTTTCATAGGCCTGATGATATTCATAACCCTCCCGGTGGACCCAAACATCCATCCGCCTAGAGAGGGCATTGACAACCGAAACGCCGACCCCGTGAAGACCTCCCGAATATTTGTAAGCAGAAGAGTCAAACTTTCCCCCGGCATGAAGGATGGTCATGACCGTCTCCAGGGTGGATTTTTTTGTCTGATGGTGAATTTCCACCGGGATTCCCGATCCATTATCGGTTACCCGGCATCCCCCATCAGGATATAATTCAATTTTGATATGGTCACAGCGACCCGCTAAGGCTTCATCCACGGAATTGTCGACCACCTCGTAAACGAGGTGGTGGAGTCCTTTTTCACTGGTCGAACCAATATACATTCCCGGGCGAACCCTTACCGCTTCAAGGCCTTCCAAAACCCGGATATTCGATTCTCCGTAGTTTTCCTTCTTTCCTGCCATATTTTTCCTTAATCTCAACTTTCTAAGTTCTCAAAAATTTTCCTTTCCTTTGCCCCAGCTTTCTTTTTCAGCTGAAAAAATCCTGAGACGGGAGAAGGAAAAATTCACAGTTTTTATTTTATTTTTCGCGGCCCGGCTCTTTTTCAACCACCCGACCCTGGAAAACTCCCATCAGCTTACTTTTTCCTTTTGGATGAAAAGTTCCTTTTTCCAAAAAAGGCTCATTGGAGGTCAGCATGGTCTGATAGGGGTAAATTGCCTTCAAAAGATCCGCCGATCTTCTTCGGTCCAGCTCGGAAAAAACATCGTCCAAAAGGAGAATGGGTCTTGTTTTTTTTGCCCTTTCAATAATTTTTAGCTCCGCCAGCTTTAAAGCCAGGGTCAGGGTTCTCACCTGACCCTGAGAAGCAAATTTTCTCGTTGAAAGCCCGTTTATCAAAAGAACAAAATCATCTTTATGGGGGCCATATTGACTAAAACCCAAACTCTCATCTTTGGCCCTCGCCTTTAAAATTCTATCATGAAAGAGACTTTTTATTGTCCCTAAATATTCAGGATTTTGGGTAAAGGTGGAAAAATCCATACTTTTAAAGATTCTTTCTGTTCTTTTTCTTTTTTTCTTTTCTTCCTCTTCGGAATCTCCGAAACCGGAAAGATAGAAAAGCTCAAGCCTTTCTTTGCCAGAGCTTAGCTTTTGCAAAGCATAGTCCGCATATTTTTCAAGGAGAAAGGCCCCGTACTTCCTTTTCAAAAAAAGGGGGCTGGCCGCTTCTGCCATCTGCTCATCAAAAACATCGAGCTGTCTTTCAAACCAGCCATCGGCCGGCTGTTTTAGAAGCTGATTTCTCTGAAAAAGAACCTGCTCATAAATTCTAAGTTCTTTACGATACAGGGGATCTATGTTTTGAATTAGCTCATCCAAGAATAGACGCCGAAGAGAAGGCCCCCCCTTCACAAGGAAAAGATCCTGGGGAGAAAAAAAAACGACTTCAAACTGGCTCGAAAGCTCTTTCCTGTTTTCTACTTCAACTTCATTGATTCGTATTCTCTTTCGATCAACTTTTGAAAGTTTAATTTCTACTTCTTTAATCTTTTCTCTTTCTTCAATGGTTGCCTTGACATAGGCAGACCTCTGTCCGAATCGAATCATCTCCCGGTCAGGGACCCCTTTGAAAGATATCCCGTGAGCGGCCAGATAGATTCCCTCTAAAAGATTGGTTTTTCCCTGGGCATTGGGTCCATAAAAGAGGTTCCAAGAAGGATCAAAATCAATTTCCTGGTAGGGAAAATTTCGAAAATTGATCAGGGTTATGTGGTTTAATTTCATGGAATCCTCTTTATTAAGATTATTCTCGCTCGGTTTTTTCTTTTTGCAAAATTGCAAAAGAGACTTCTTCAAATTCCACCCGATCTCCGGAGTGAAGCTTCTTCCCCCGCATCGTGCAAATCTTTCCATTGACCCGAACCCTTTGATTCTGAACAAGGATCTTGGCTTCAGCGCCCGATTCAACCCTTCCAGAAAGCTTCATGGCCTGGTCCAGTCGGATAAAATCGGTCGTAATTTCTACTTTTTCCATCTTTTTCTCCTATTCGCCGGCAATGCGAACCGGCAAAACCAGGTAGAGGTAATTTTTCTCTTCTTCCTCGGGATAGATTAAAAGAGGATTGAGCTCTCCATCGAAATGTAAAAGAAGATGGTCACTGAAAAATGCCCGGACCCCTTCTAAAATATATTTCGCATTAAAGGCAATAAGTAAATCCTCCCCTTCGATATGGCAGGACAAAGTTTCATCTAAACTTCCAATCTCTGAATTGGAGGAGATGAGCAGATGGTCATTTGAAAAATTCATTTTGATCAGATTAGACTTATCCTCTCGGGAAAGAAGGGATGCTCTTTCCAGGGCATTGACCAGAGCCTGCCGGGAAAGAGTGACCTTTGTCTGGATATTTTCCGTTGAGATGATGTCTTCGTATTCAATATAAGACTGATCAATCGTCCGAGAAACCATCTTTAATGGCCCGCTTTCCATATAGATGTGACCTTCTAAAATGCGCAGGAAGCTTTCTCCCTGAGGATCAATCGCCCGGGTAAATTCATTAAAAGCCCTTCGGGGAACAATGCAGGAGCTTTCCGGAAGGTCCTTTTTATTAGAAAGCGTTCTTATGGCAAGCCGGTAACCATCTAAGGCAACCAGACGGATATGATCTTTTCGCTGATCGAAGAAAATTCCAGTAATGGACTCTTTCGTATCATCCAGGGAAGCGGCAAACTCTGTCTCTTTCACCGCTTCGATCAGTTCACTGTTGGAAAGCTCGGTCAAATCTTCCTCCCCCCTTTCAGGAAGAGGAGGAAATTCGCCGACAAGAGGAGCTTGAAGGCTAAAGTGAACGTCTTCGCAGTCAATAGAAACGACTCCGTTTTTTTCGGTCATCGTCGTCATTTCCTGGGGGAGCTTACGAAAAATATCTCCAATCAGGGAAGCGGGAATAATAACGGTTCCCGGTTCTTCCACCTTACAGGGAAAATGACTTTCAATGGTCAGTTCATTGTCCGTGGATTGCAGAAAAAATTCATCTCCCTTGGCCTCAAAACGAATACATTTTAAAAGCTGAAGGGTCGTTCGTGTTGAAATGGCTCTTTGATTAATGGAGATGTACTTGACCATTTCCTGGGGCATCACTTGAATTTTCATCGGCTTGTCCTTTCTAATGATGAGAAGTCCCGCAATTTTTCTCTCTGTCTTTAATAATAATAAGTTAGCAGTATTAGTAGTAGGGACGGTGGATATGGTGGAAAAGTCCCCTCCTGTTTTTCTTTATGCCTTTTTTTTCTGGGATAAGTTTGTGGATAAAAAGCTTTTTTATCCCCTCTTTTTCATCCTTATCCCCTATGCTTGATTTCCTTCTCAATTGCCTCCAGATCACTTTTTACCTGTGAATCTTCTGCAATTTTTTCCGAAACCTTGTCCACGGCATGCATAACGGTCGTGTGGTCGCGGAAAAAAGATCGGCCGATGGCAACCAGAGAAAGGTTTGTAAGCTTTCTTGCTTCATACATGGCGACCTGTCGGGGAAAAGCAATCGAAGAGGTTCTGGTTTTTGAAGTCAGATCTGCCGGATCCAACTGATAATATTTTGTTATCACGGTCATAATATCCTCAACTGTGATCACGGGGGCGTTTTCCTCTTCTAATTTTAACGCCTCCCTGGCCAGAGCCATATTTTCATCTAAGGCCTTTGGGTCAATGGTACGGCTTCGAAAGTGGAAATAGGCGATGACCTTTAATAGGGCACCTTCCAGTTCACGGATATTTTCTGTCACATTTTCTGCAATATAGTCTACAACGTAAGAAGGAAGGAGGATTGACTCATCCTTCATTTTATGGTTTAAAATAGCAACCCGGGTTTCAAAATCAGGGGCCTGAATATCGACGGTCATCCCTCCTTCAAATCGGGTAACCAATCTTTCCTCTAAGTTTTTCAGTTCCTTAGGCGGCTTATCGGCAGAAAGGATGATTTGCTTATTGGCTTCCTTCAGGTCATTAAAGGTATGAAAAATTTCTTCCATCGTAGCCTTTTTCCCTGCGATAAACTGAATATCGTCAATCAGGAGGACATCAATGGATCGGTATTTTTTCCGAAAGCTTTCCTTTTCCTTATTGGACCCGTCTTCAATGGTTGCGATCATTTCGTTCATAAAATTTTCGCTGGTAATATAGAGGATCTTTTTTTGAGGGTCATTTCGAAGGATTTCATGGGCGACGGCCTGCATGAGGTGGGTTTTTCCAAGGCCGGATAGTCCATAGATAAAAAGAGGGTTATAAAGGGTTCCCGGATGACTCATGACGGCCCTTGCTGCCGCATAAGCAAAATCATTAGAGGGTCCGCGGACAAAGTTTTCGATGGTGTACTTGTGGTTTAAAGTGTTATAGCCATTTTTTTCCTGAAGATTTTTAAGTCTTTGGTTCTTTTCTTCAAGCTTTTTGGCAATGGATTCCCCTTCTTTCTCAGGCTTTGAAAAAGCAGGGAGGGAAGAAATTTCTTTTTGATCTCCGCTTTCTTTTAAAGATTTTTCTTGTCCGTCTTTTTTTTCAGCAAGAGGGTCCTGGTTTTTCTTTTCTTTTTTAAGATCTTCCTTTTGAAAAGACTCATCGCCAGAAATAAATCCTTCTTCTTTTTTACCTTCTTCCTTCTGTGCCTGTTTCTGATAAGCTTTTGCCCGGGTGAGAAACATTTCATATTGGGCGGAAGAAGGGTCAACCATGGAGATGTGGACCGGCTTCTGACAGATATAGGTAAGGCATTGTTCAATTTTTTCCTGATAATTTTTCCTTACCATGGAAGAGATAAAAGAAGAAGTCGAATCCAGGACAAAAAGCTCCTCTTCCATATAAAGAGGAACAAGGGGCTGAATCCAATTTTTCAGTTGGATCTTATTCAATCTGAGACTGAGCATAGAGATCACTTCATCCCAAATCATCGTCATTTCATTCATGAGGGTTCCTTAATATTCATTTTCGTTTGGCAGGGAAAAAGAGGAGAAAATTTTTCCCACCTTCATCAACATTTTATCCACTTCTTTTTCTCCTCGAAAGAGTGATTTGAAGAGGAAAAAAGGACTTATCCACTTATCCACAAAAAGTCACTCATTTTTCCTTTCGTTCAAAAAATTTACAAATTTTTAATGAACGATCTCGGAAATTCTCTTTTTTTCCCGGGTTTTTTAGGAAAAAAAGAAAGTTTATTCACAACTTTTCCACAATCTGTGGATAACTTTTCTTTGAGGTCCAGATTTTCTTTGTTTTCCTGAAATATTCTAACATAACCGCCCTGTCTCTTATACACATCTCCGAGCCCACGAGACATCTCAGGATCTC
>CAMYOR010000003.1 GCA_947278105.1 uncultured Tissierellia bacterium | reverse complement strand
ATTCTCGAGAGCCAATTCAGGCTCTATTTTTTGCTGAAATTATTAAACTCAAAGTTTATTGATTGCTATTTAGTTTTAAAAGTTCGCGCCACGAAAGGCGACTTAAATACTATAGCGCTTGAAACCTTGAATGTCAAGAAAATTTTTCGATTTCCATCGACAGAAAACAGGTCCTTTATTGCGCTGTTTAGTATGATACTTATCCTCTCTCACCTTGTCAAGGGAAAATTTACATTTTCTTAACGGAGTTTGATAAACAAATGAATTAGTATGGTTGATTAAATGGTTCATTTCATCCTTTTATAACGGTCAATGTTTTCCTTGGACAGAAATTCATAGGCGGCATTGACCTTTTGAAAGAGCTTGGTCGCATCGGGGGAAGGATTAATATCCGGATGATATTTTTTCGCCATTTTCCGATAAGCCAGCTTCACCTGGTATTCGTCTGTTTGATAGGGTACACCTAGGGTATCACAGGCCTCTTCATATTTGCTATTGAAATCCTCAAAGGGATTATAGGCATTTTGCTGGTTTTGATAACCCTGGTAGCCTCCCTGGCTCCCATAACCATAGCCGGTATTGGAATGATAGCCGCCAAAATTTTGGGAATTTTGAGCGTTACGAAAGTCCTCATAGGAGCCGAAGCCCGATTGGCTGAAAAAATCATTGAAAATATTTTCCCAGTACTGGGCTTGGGCTCTTTGCTGGCGCTCTCTTTCTTCCTGCTCGGCCTTCATTTTCTCCCTTTGATAGGCAAAACGGTAGTCCGAAAAATTCTTGGCATCAGCTTTTCCCAGTCGGTAGTAATCTGCCTTGTCATAAAGGTATTCGGTTAGGACGTAGCGGCCATACTGGAGGAAGTTGACAAAGGTCCTTCCGAGCAAGGGGAAAATCATAAGGATCAGAAGGAAGGTTAAAAACTTTCGGTTAAACAAGGGAATAATAATGAAGCCAACAAAGAAAAAGCCGAAACAGCCGATGATCGGAAAGACAAATTGCCGGATATTTTCTACCACCCTGACGGCGACGGATAGAGCGCTAATTAAAATTCCAATGATTGTGTCTATTCCCTTGGCTATGCCGAAGAGAAAATTGCCCCATATTTTCTTCATGGAACTTGATGCCTCCGCTTTTTTCATTATGATTATGCTATCAAAATTATGTTACAATTTCCATGTTCTTCAAAAGAATCAGTTTTTTATCAGAACAGAAAGGATATTACCCCATTGTCGAAGAGAAAAACCGTTTTAATCACCGGATCTTCTCAGGGCATCGGCAGGGCCAGCGCCCTTGCCCTTTCAGGTCCGGACAAAAATATCGTCATCAATTACCATACCCACCGGGAAGAAGCAGAAAAAACAGCCCTTCTCTGCCGGGAAAAGGGCGCCCAAACTCTCGTCCTGGGCTGCGATATCGGGGACTTTGAAAGTTGCAAAAAACTTCATGAAATCATTCAAAGTAAATTTTTGGGAGTGGATATCCTAGTCAATAATGCCGGCGTATCCGTTTTTGGACAAATTCAGGATATGACTCCGGAACAATGGCGCCAGGTTTTCCGGGTCAATGTGGATGGAGTTTTTTATAATACCAAACTTTCCATTCCTCATATGATTGAGCAAAAATGGGGACGGATTATTAACATCTCCAGCATCTGGGGGCTGGTTGGAGGCTCCTGTGAAAGCCTTTATTCGGCCAGCAAGGGGGCTGTCCTGGCCTTTACTAAGGCCTGTGCCAAGGAACTGGGGCCTTCCCAAATCACCTGCAACGCAATCGCACCGGGCAATGTGGAAACGGGAATGCTCGGTATGCTCGATCCGGAAACGAGAAAAGGGTTGGCGGAAGAAACCCCCATCGAGAGGCTTTTAAAACCGGAAGAAATTGCCCTCTGGATTGTCCACCTTGCGGATGAAAATGCCGGGGCAATGACCGGCCAGGTAATCAGTCCTAATGGGGGCTGGGTTATCTATTAATTTTAAGGTCGACTTCCTCCCACTTTCCCCAACGGATCCAATAGAGATAGGCTTTGACCACTTTTTTTCCAAAGGCCATTTCCAGGGCCTGCCCATAAAGGGCAAGCTGACCCTGGTATCGATCTTTTTCGGGAGTTCGGTCGGATTTATAATCCACCAGTAAGAGGCCCTTTTCCCTGCCCTCCGTAGCTTTTTCCAAATCGACAAAAAGATCAATCTGCCCATCCAGGGTGAGACTTCCTTCCGCTCTCTTTAAGCGCATTGTAAAAGGTCGTTCCCGATAAAGAGCATTCGTGTGTCGAGAGAGCCAAAGGGCCTTTTCCGAACGATAAAATTTTATAAGCATTTCCAGATCCAAAAGCTTTCTTTCTTCCTCTGTAAAAAGCTCTCTTTTTACCAGTTCATCCAGTTCCACTTGAAGGTCTTGAAACTGGTATTCTTTCATCGGCAGGCTCTGGAGGGCCCGGTGCATCAGGGTTCCGAATTGGGCAGGACTGATCGGCTTTTCTTTTTCCATAAAAGAAGGCAGCTTGAGCGCCTCCCCAAAAGATCCCCGGTCTTCCTGATCAAAATTGAAACCCGCCGCCTCTTTTTTTACAGACTGCGGATCCTCCCAGAGCCTTTCTTTTTTTGCCAGCTCCGTCACCGTCTCCTTCAAGGGTCTTCGGGTATCTGCGAGATAGGGATATTGGAAACTCAAAGCATCTTTGCCAGCTTTTTGCAAAAGAAAAGCCTCCTGATCAAAATCGCTGATCCCCGTCTCTTCTGCTTTTTCGAAATCAATTTTTCCATCCCAGGGCCTATAATGAGTGGACTTTTCCATTTCGATTTCAATAAGAGAAGATGGTTTTTTCGCTGAGACCCCATAAAAATCTCTCTTTGGCAGCTGATCCGGAAAAACGGAGATCTCCTCTCCCAGGCTTCCTCTGCATTGGGTCCAGAAAATTTGATCATGGCGAAGAACCGTCAAGATCCACTGCATATAACTGGTAGCCCGGTCAAGTTCTTTTTGCAGGCTTTTCTGCGAATCCTCCAGTAAAGAAGGATCGAAAAGCTTTTTCTTGGATAAGGACTCTTGACCAGTCAAATATAGCTCTTGCGAAGCCCGGGTCATGGCAACATAAAGGATGCGAACCTCCTCATCCAGTTCTCTTTGTTCTTCTTTTTCCTTCAGAAGCTTTCGTACTAGGGAGGGACCGGTGACCATTCCTTGATGGTCCGAATCGGTCCATTTTACAGTAAGGGCCGGCCCCAAATCATCCTCAGCGGCAAAATCTGCCTGACTTTTTCCCCGCAGCTTTCCCCCTAATTCGGCAAGAAAAACAATCTTAAAGTCCAGCCCCTTTGCCGCATGAATCGTCATAATCTGGACGACATCATCCAAGGCGGAAAAAGCACCTGCCGGCTTTTGGCCGTCCCTGCCTGTACCAGGGCCCTCTCCTACCAGGCTAAGAAAACCATAGAGGTCTGAAGACCCTTCCTTCTCATAATTTTCCGCCATCCGGAGTAGAAGATTGAGATTTTCCCGCCTTTCTCCTCCATAGTCCAAAGACGAAGAAAAGGCATAAAGGCCGGACCTTTGAAATATTTTCCAAATGGCCCGACTCAGGGGCATTTGAGAAAAAAGATCTCTCCAGGACCGAAGTTTTTCGTCAAAATGCTCAAGCTTCTCCCTGAGTTTCTGATAAGCAAGAATCAGCTCTTCCCTCTCTCCCGATGAAAAAGAGGAAAAAATCATTTCCCTTTCTTCTTTCTCCGCCTTTAGTATATGCTGACAGGCCTCATAAAATGGCCCCTGGGGATAAAAAACGCGGATCAGAGCCAGCTGTTCATCAGAAAAATCCCCCACCACCGAGGAAAGGACGGTTAGAAGAGCAAGATCTGCCCTTTCATTATCCAGAATTTGCAGGAGATTAAGAGCTATTTTAAGCTCAGTTGCCTCCTGGTCGACGCTATCTGCCTCACTGTGAACTGGGATTTGAAAGGCCCGAAGGACGGATTCAAATTCAAAAATCCTTCCCCGATCCTTGCGAAGAAGAATGGCACAGTCTTTATAATGGCCGCCCCGGGCCACATATTCCTTAATTTTCCGGGCAATATAAAAAGCCTCTGCGGACTTTTCATTAAGGTAGGAGTTTTCCCTTTGACCATTTTCTTCCGCTTCTTCTTGGGAATCTTTATCCAAAATGACCACATGAACTTTTCCTGCAAACCGCTCCCCTTTTTCCATCGAAAGTCGAACTTCCTTGGAAAATGGCTGGACCTTCGAGAGATGGGTGGGAGAATTATAGGAGATCCTTCCCCGGTTCTCTGTCATTAATGGAATAAAAAGAAAATTTACAAAGTGCAAAATGGCAGGCAGCGACCGATAGTTTACCGTAAAATCCAAGGCCTCCGCTGTTTTTTCTCCCTCAGCTCCATAGGCTTTATAGCGTTTTTGAAAATTTTCCGGACAGGCCTGGCGGAACCCATAGATTGACTGCTTCACATCGCCGACAAAAAAAAGGCCCCGGGGATTCTTCATCCGCTCGATAATCTCATTTTGAATATCGGAGGCATCCTGATATTCATCAAAGTAAATCAGAGAAAAGCTCTTCCGGACTTTATCCCTGATTTCTTTTTGATTCAAAAGCTCCAGGGCAAGATGTTCCACGTCATTAAAATCGAGTCCTTCCCAGTCCTTCTTTTTTTCCTTGAGTTCTTTTTCGTAAAGCGAGGTTAAAGAAGAAAGAATGGCCAGTGATTTTTTCATAGAAAGATTATCTCTGTGAAGGTCTTTGAGGTCGGGAAAATCCATGGCAAAAAGTTCCCGGGAAAGGGCCTTATTCTCCGTTCTTCGGCTGTTGAGCCGATCCTTCAACTCCACCAGCTCTTGGCCTTCTTTATTCCCGACCGCTGGCATTCTTTTTACAAAGGCAATTTCTTTTCTCTCTCCCTTTTTCCAGGCTTCTAGGGATTCTTTCGCGGATATAGCCTCTTCCATTAAAGCGTTCTTGTATTTTTCCGGCATCCCCGCTGCTTTTTGGGCGAGCTCTTCCATGTCATAGGCCAGATCTTCCAGCTTTTTCTGGAATTTTTTACGGTAGATCTCTTCAAATTTCAGATCATAAGAAGGAGTGCCTATTTCTTCCAGCCAATCATAGATCCACTTTTCCCCATCTATTTTCTTCGCTTTTTCTTCAGAAAAGAGGACAATGAGCGAGCGAAGCAGTTGGTCATCCCTCCGGGCCGTCAAACCATAATTCTCTATAAAAGACAGGGTCTCCGGGTCCTTCTTCTCATAGGTTTTTCTGAGGATTTTATCCAGGGATGCCTCTTTAAGCTGGTCCAGCTTCTTCGGATCTAAGATATGGACGGCCGGGTCCAAGGAAAGGCGGTCATAATTTTCCCGAATCAGCTGATAGCAGAAGGCATGAAGGGTTTGGATGTTTGCGGAGGCAACGGCTGTAATCTCTTTTAAAAGGCGGGTTCTTTTCGTCTTATCTTCGGTTCCGAGGGCTAAAAGAGCTTTGAAAAGTCCCTTTCGAATTCTTGACTTCAGTTCTCCTGCCGCCTTGTTGGTAAAGGTCACCACCAGAATATTTTCCAGAGAATAATTTTCCTCTGTAATCTGCCGGATGACTCTTTCTACGAGGACCTGTGTTTTCCCTGCTCCGGCTTGGGCGGAGACGATGACATCCATGTTCCGGATCTCCAGCGCTTTTTTCTGTTCCTCTGAATAATTCATGGACGCTTTTCTCCTTCCGGCTTTCTTATGGCTTGCCCTTTCCAATCTCTCAAACGGACCGGCCCGATCATCCGGTAATTTTTAAACTGGTTTCTTCCCTCAAACCGGCAAAGAGAAGAATAAGGGCAGTATCTGCAGGCCCGATTTTTTTCTGACCGAAATGGGGCGGGTGAAATCTCTCCCCGGCTTCTCCTTCCGGCAAAATTTCCCGCTAACCAGACTGCCTCATCCAATAGGTCGCTAAAGTCTTCTTCGTCTAAGAAATTTTCCCGGTCCAGGGGGCCGGCTTTTTCTTTAATTATTTTTCCCCCTTCGCTGATCTTCTCTGGTGCATTTTTCATGCCTAACTTATAAATCAGAGAATTTTTTTGTTCAGACCCATCCCAGGGAAAAGTAAAATCCGAAGCTTTCACGGCATTTTCCTCTTTAAGAAGAACTCCATCTAAAAGCACCTCGCCGACCAGAGGAAAAAAGCCTTTCTTACCCTCTTCAGTTTTTTCTTCCTCTGGCCTTGCCACCGGACGGATCGGCATATAGAAAAATCCAACCGGCTTTCCCAGGGAAGATGCCGCTTTTAAATAGAGCGGAAGCTGAAGGTCCAGGCCTGCGAAAAGACGTTCAAAATCGAATGTCCTTTTTCCTGTCTTATAATCGATGACTCTTATAAAAGAATGGCCAGCGAAAGGCTTTTCCTCCCCTTCTAGCTCGCCTATTCGATCAATCCGGTCGATGGTTCCTGCCAGGAAAAATTTTTCTCCGGTTTCAGGAAAGATCAGAGGATAGGGGGGCAGATTTTTGCCGGGTCCAAAAGAAAGCTCATGATCCAGGGATACCATCTTTGCATTCTTTAGTTGAAAAAAAGTTTGCTGGTGATTTTCATCCAGGGTCTTTGCGGCCAGGGAGAGGAGAAAGGCATTTTTCGGGTCCATTCTGCTGATCTTTTCAAAGATTTTCTTTTCCCCTAAAAGAAGGGCCTCCTGCATGGCTTCTCGAGATTCGGAATAGGTGATTTCCTCCCCCTTTAACAAATGCTCTTTAATATATCCTGACCAAAGGTTGAAGGACTGATGGAAAAGAATGCCAGTATCCAGAGCATTAAGGGTTAAAACTCGATCTTCCTGGGGCTTTAAAACGGTCCTGACAAAAGCATTGTAAGGACAGGCCCCAAAGGCCTCCAAAATGGAGGCGGTGATCGAAGGCTCTTTTTTGTAAAAAAGGGCGCAAAGAAGGGGGCTTAATGGCGGTCTTTGATTGTCATAGGAAAGAGCCTGAACCATCCACCCGTCTTCCTTTTCTCCCATTTGTTTGAGAGCTTCAATTGACTGAGCTCTTGAAATGTTTTTTTCCTTTCTCTCCTGCCGGATCTTTTCTGGCCAAAGGAGCTGGCGGAGGCTCTTGGAATAGAGGAGATCCTCACTGTTGAAGCAAGACACTTCTTCTAACGGCATGGGCTGATCCGGGCCGATGAAAATATGGTCCAAAATAGACTGCAGCCAAAAACTGGGTTCCATGGATTCATTGGACACATTTTGCCGGGAAGAGGAAAGGTGGAGTTCTTTTCCTACTTTGAGGATGGCTGAATAAAAATCAAGCCTTTCCTCTTCCTCGCGGACCTGGGCCATGGAGGGCAAAATATATCCCTGGCTGCGGAAAAAGGCTTTTTCTTCCCGGGAAAAAAGTCCTGCATCTTTTTCTCCCTTGGGCAGATAGGTGTCGTTAAGGCCCACCATAAAGACATAAGGCCGGGTCCGGGTCCGGGTTCGAAAGAGCCCTGAACAAAAAATCTGATCCTGATAAGGGGGGATAATTCCTAGTTCCAGATTTTCCAGCCCTTCCTGAATGGTCTTGGCAAATACATCAAATGATACTTCCTCATCTCCTGCACACTGGACCAGCTGATCGAAAAGATCCATAATTTGGTCCCAGAGCTGGCGGTGAGTTTCCCACTCTTCTCTTTTTTCTTGGGCTATCAGCTTTTCTTCATAGGCTTTTAATGAATCCTGGATGGCTTTTTCTAAAAGTGTGGACACGAGGGCCTGGGTATAGGAATATAAAGTTCCTCTTTTCCCACTCAAAGCAAGTAAGGGACTGAGCGTTTTTTCCAGCCTGTCCTTTACCTTCTTGGCCGTCTCCATCTCTTCTTTCCAACGGGATCCCTCTTTAGGATAATTTTGCAGGGTTTCTTCATCAAAGGTAAAGTAAAAATCATCCCTCAGCCTTTCGTTGTCCAGTTCATGACGGATGACATACTTTTGGTAAATTTCGACCTCTTCTTCATTCAAATCCAGGATTCCTGCCTTCAAAAAACGGAAATACCGGTCTCTCCCCGGCCCCTTCCAAATAATTTCTAGCGCACTCTCAATGGCTCGGACCAGGGGATGATACTGGATCGAACGGCTTTCATCCAGGAAATAGGGGAGATTTTCTTCTTCAAATTTCTTTTTTATCATTGGAAGATACTCTTCGTCATCCATATAAATAAGCTGGACATCCCTGTATCTGGCGCCCTTTTGAATCAGACGGTTGATTTCAATAATCGCCTTATCTACTTCTTGCTGGGTATTTCGACACAGACTGGCAAAAATCGGAGGATTTTTAAAGACCTTATTTTTCGGTGAATAAGAGAAAAGGTTCTCGGAAGCATGGATTAGAGCGGGATGGATGCAAACCTTTGTCTTTGCTTCTACGATCCTTACGGGAATGTTTCGGAAATCTGCTTCTTCAAGGAGCTTTTCAAAAAAACGCATGGATAAGGAAAAGGCAGACGCATCGGGAACAGCCGAATCAATATCGGCGTAAACTTGTTCCATGGGAGCCTTCGGATCCTTCTCCTTCAGTCTTTTCCCGATTTCTGGATCCAGGACAAGGGAAAGCGCAGCATCCGTCACTTCCAGCAAGGAGCCCAGGGCATTCATTTCAATATCTGAAAGGGAGTGGAAATAATCAAAGAAAAAATCAGTATCTCTAAAAGATTCTATCGCATTTTTCTGGCCAAAAGCCCTTTCCATCCGGCCATCGGCATCTTCAAACCGGTCCTGGATCCTTGCTTCATAAAGGCGGATGAGCCGAGCGGTCTCTTCTAGTTTGATCTGGGTTGATCCGCCGGCAATCTCTCCCATTTGAATGAGGTCCTCCGGCTTTAACCCGTATTCTTTAAATTCACGGAGCTGATCCGATAAAAGGGGAAGAAAACTTTTCCCTCTCACTTCTTTTCGGAAAATCTTCCACTCTTCCTGGGGATTTTCCAAAATCAGACGCAGGATCATGGTCCGGCCGAGATCAGAAAGGACCGGCCGCCGATACCCCTGGCCGCGAAAAAAAATTTCCTTTTCCAAAGCAGAAAAAGTCCTTACCGAAAGGTCAAAAAGAACATCTTCTTCTAAAAGCTCCATCAGGGCCTGCTCTGCTTCAACGGTATACTGATTGGGAACAACAACATCGACCTTCCGGCCTTTTTGATAGGCCCGGAGGGCTGCCTGATGAAGGGAATCGGCTGCCTGATCAGGGATTCTAGAAAGGTGCAGGGTCAGCATAGGAAATTTCCTTCCCCTAAGATATATCGGGCCGCTCCGAACATCCCCGCCCGATCACCCAAGCTGGAAAGGAGGATTGGAGTGCCCTTTAAAGGGGAAAAAACATATTTTTGGTAGGCTTCCAGGGTCGGTTTTAAAAGCCGGTCTCCGGCAAGGCTCATCCCTCCCCCTAAAATAAAAGCCTGAGGATCAAAAACGGCTGAAATGCAGGCCAGCCCCTGTCCCAAATGATCGGCCGTCTCCTGGAGGATCTCACAGGCTAATGGATCTTTCTTCATGGCTTCCTTCACGATCCTCCTTGCGCTAAGTTCTTTTTCAAAATCTCTTAATGAAGAGGGGCCGGCCCCATCATAGAGCTTTTTCCGGGCAAGGTCTGCCATGGCATTGGCCGAGGCCAGGGATTCAAGGTCTCTAACCTGGCCGGTTTTCTTATCCGTAAAAATAGGCATATGTCCAACCTCCCCGGCTCCTCCTCTCTCTCCCCGAATCAGACGCTTTTCATAAACAAGGCCGGCGCCAATCCCCGTTCCCAGGGCAAGAAAAATAAAAGAATCAAAAGAAGCTCCCGCCCCCTTCCAGCCTTCGCCAAGAGCGGCCAGGTTGGCATCATTTTCCGCTTTCACGGGCACTTCCCATATCTCTTCCAGACCCCTTTGGGCATTAAAATTCTCCCAGCCGAAATTCACACACCCGTGGACCTGGCTTTGATCTGTGACAGGGCCAGGAAATCCTATCCCTATGCCCATGAGATCCTTTTTATTCGCTTGTAAAAAATCCATGGCTTTTTGCATTTCCCCAGAAATAATTTGAATCAACTCTTCGGGTTTTCGTCCTTTGCCCGTAAGAAAATGACCCTGGAAAAGCAAATTTCCTTCCTGGCCAAAAAGCCCTAGCTTACAGGAGCTTCCTCCGACATCAATGCCAAATACAAAAGCCATCATGATGTTCCTTTCTTTAAGATACTAAGTTCATTCTAGCAGATGGAAAAAAAGAAAAAAAAGCTTTCTTGATCTCTTTTAGAAAATGGTTTAGTATAGAAAATCGTTTCAGCAAAGTGTTTCTTGGCACCCACTTAAAAAATCAAGGAGTATTTCAATGAAAAAATTTTTTACCGTTTCTTTAATGACTCGGCAGGCCTTGATCGCCGCCCTCTATGCTCTTTTAACTTTTTCTGGTTTTGGCATTGGCTATGGTCCCGTTCAATTCCGTTATTCGGAAATCCTCAACTGGCTCTGTTTCTTGGATCCTAAAAATATCGTCGGTCTGACCTTGGGCTGCTTTATTGCCAATATCACCAGCCCCTACGGGCTGATGGATATGGTGGTGGGAACCCTTGGGACCCTTCTTGCGACTTACTGCATGGCCAAATCCCGGTCCAAATACGTGGCGATGTTCTTTCCTTCTGTCTTTTCTTTTCTCTATTCTGCAGAGGCTGTCTTACTCGGACAAATTCCAAAAAGTCTTTTCTTCTTGGACTATGGCAAAATTGCCCTCTCGGAAATAATCATCACCGGCCTGATCGGCATTCCTTTTATGATGCTGGCTCTGCGCTTTCCAAGGGTCCGGAGCCTAATCGTGGATCCCAGCCAGGACCCGTCGAAAGAATCTTTTGCCGGCCGGCCTCCTTTTCCTTTTTAAAAAAGGTCTTTTCCCTCTTTATTGGTTCAAATCCCTTTCAGACTGCGATCCTTTTGACTTATTAGGGTATAATATAAATGCCTACATGGGGATGTTCCGGTTTCGACAGGGATGTGAATATCAGAGAAGCGGGTTGTCAGGCCGTTGACATTAAAAAAGGCAAACAAAATAAAGGCTAACGAATCTAATTTAGCTTACGCTGCTTAACAAAAAGCGGCCGACCCTCTGAATGGACCCGTAACGTTCAGACTGGTCTCAATGATGTCGGGAAACTTCCTGCGCTAAGCTTTGCCCGCAGGTTGGACTTTATGAAGCTACTGAGGAGGTTTGCCTGTTTATCGGCTGGCCGTCTCGGGAATAAATTTCGATAAACTACGCCCGTAGAAACTCTTTTTGAAGCATTTTTGGACAAGGGTTCGACTCCCTTCATCTCCATTTTGAAAATGCCCGTTTGTACTTAAAAAACAAACGGGCATTTTCAATGTTTTCATAATAAGGAGCACACACCTATGAAAAAAAGTTTATGGCTCATGAGTCTGTTCACTCTCCTGGCAGCAGGGCTTGCCGCCTGTTGGTCTGGAGGATCGAAAGCACTGAAGACGGTCGATATCACCCCGGAAAATTTATCTCAGCTTTGTGAAATTTTAAAAGAATCAGGCCTGAGCCATGTGGACGTTTTCGAGAAATGGGTAAGGGCTTCGTCAGAAAAAAAACCTCAAAGCCCTTCCGAAAGGGGCGGATTTTCCGATGCAAACTGCCGGATGACGGTTATGCTCCTTGCTGGCGACAAGATCCAGGCCGACTCACTTGAGGAAAATTATCGGGGCGATTATATGATGTTTGACTTGGAGGCCATCGAAAATATCAGTGAATATAGAGTACTCAAAGATAAGGAAAAGCTCCTGACTACTCTTTTTGGTGAAATGCCGATCTCAAAAAGCCGATTTGCCCATACCCTCCCAGACCAGTGGAACAAACACAAAATAGAGGTAAAAAGTGATCGATATTCGATCATCAGCGTTCTTTTTAAAGTCTATGGGAAAAATGAAGCCTTTGTTGGACATACCGGAATTTTAATAAACTGCAGGGATAAGCCTTCTTTCGATGGAAATTACCTATTTCTTGAAAAGATTGCATTCGGAGAGCCCTTTAAAATCACATGGCTAAAAGAAGAAAACGAGCTGGTGGATTTACTTTCGAAAAGATCAGATTACATGGGAGAAAAAGGAGATCCGCCACCGGTAGTCTACAAAAATATGGAAATCCTGGGAATATTGAAAAGCCCAGATCAGTAGATCAATAAAACCGCTGGACGGTTTTCTTCCAGCGGTTTTATCATTCAAAAATATAAAAGAAGAAGGTTGATAGAAAAGCTAAAAAACTACTCCTCGGACCAGGAGGGCGGAGTAAAGGTATATTCTTGGGAGCTTTCGGTCGGGATGGCCCCTTCGGGCTCTCCTTCTGTCTGGGACCCTTCTTCTGGCGGTTCTTCCTCCTGAGATTTTTGATATTCCTCCCCGATTTGACGGAGTATTTCATCGAGGTTCGATAAATCTTCAAAGTAGTCATCTTCCTGCCGACGGCTAGATTGCTGATCCAAAGGATCCTCCTGGTAAGTTTTCTTTGCGTCCTCGGGGCCTATATGTTCTTCCCGGGGATCCTTTCCAAAATCTGGGTCCTTCCAGTTCGAGTGGTTGACAGGCACGCCCGCCTTCCATTGGTCGTAAGTAATGGTGTGGTTAAACGCCGTTTGAATGTGATTCATCCAGTCAGAGGGTTTGCTTTCCCCGGTATGGTCTACGTTTTCCATCACCGATTCCATCTTGCAGTAATTTTCCCAAACAGAATCCTCATCGGGGACAAACATAAAGAGGTCCGCATCGCGAAAAGCAAAAGAAGGAAGGCCCATCAGGCCCGTCCCCTGGACCTGACCGGATTCAATCGACCAGGATTTATTATTGGCGATCTGCCCTCGTATCAAAGATAGAACCTGATTTTCCGGAATATTGGTCTGAACGTTTTCGCCAATGACATCCAAAAGGTCCGAATAGTGTAGGAGTGCCGATGGAGAAGTCAATTTTTCAATAATTCCCTGAATGATACGAATATGGTTTTTTCCTCGAGCCAGTTCACCGTCTTTAAGCTTGTACCTTTCTCGGGCAAAAACCAGAGCTCTTTTTCCATTCAGCTGAATCCTTCCCTGGGGGTAGTGATATTTTTCAATGCTGGTAAATTCCTCAGGATTATCCACTTCAATTCCCCCCAAGGCGTCGACAATTTTTTCCATAGAAGAAAAATTCAAACGAATATAATAGGGAATATCAATGGAAAAGAAATTAGATAAGGTATTCATGGAGGTTTCGGGCCCATATAGCCCGGAATGGGTCAATTTGTCATACTGGTCTCTTCCCTGTCCACTGATCGGAAGGTAGGTGTCCCGGGGGACAGAAGTCACAAAAATCTTGTGAGTATCCGGATTAATGGCCATGACCAGGTTCACATCGGACCGGGACTTGTTCTCCAGGCTTCCGCGGGTATCAATTCCGGAAACATAGAGGAAAAATGCACGGGTATTATACCTCGTCGGCTTTTTCTTTTTATTCTTTAAAGAGCGAGGTCCTTTGTCCTCTGCAATCACCTTGTTCAAGGTGGAAAAGGACTTTTGAATGGATACGCCGGCAAAGGCTTGAACGGCCATCAAAAGAGAAATCCCGACGAAAGCCCCTCCAAGCCAAAGTTTTCTCGTGGCCTTTTTGAAATGACGTTTAGGGAGAAAGAGAATCAGCGCAAAGAGGCCTGTAAAAATTAGGGTGATCATAAGGACGAAAGCGGTGATTTTCATGGTAAGGAGCCTGCTCTTTAAAAGTAGCTGAGCAAACCAATACCAACATATTCCGGCCCCGATGATCCATATTTTTTTAAAAGTTTCCATCCCTGATTCCCCTATATCTCTATCTGAAAAATAGAAAATTATCCGCCATCCCTCTTTCAAGGCGATCCATCGAATGAGCTTAACCGACAAAAAGTCAATCGCAGATTGAAGTCCTGAAAGTCTGAGAAGGCGGATAAAAATTTTAATTCTCTTCGCTGGTCAAGTTATCGAAGTATCCCTGAATTAGAACAATGGGCGTTCCCTTGTCCCCGCTTCCGGAAGTAAGATCTGCCAGAGATCCCAAGATATCAGTGATTCTTCTAGGCGTAGTTCCCTCTGAAACCATCTTTCCTATGAGGTCCTCATCCTTGGTTCGAATCCGCTCTTTAATGGCCATGGCGAGTTCCTCTCCTCTGAGATCGGAAAAATCGTTGTCGGCCAGATATTTGAGTTTTAATTCATTGGGTCTTCCGGCAAGGCCATCCGTATAGGCCGGGGAGACAACAGGATCAGCCAGCTCCCAAATATGGCCAACAGGATCCTGGAAAGCCCCGTCCCCGTAAACCATTACCTCGATATGCTTGCCAGTTTTTTGGATCAGCTCTTTCTGAATTTCATCTACATAAGGCTGGCAGTCGCGTGGGAAGAGTTTAACCTTCTCCTCGGTGGCTTTGTTGGAACCGAGAAGGCCAAATTTTTCATTATAGCCGCTTCCTTCCACGGATTCGGTTAAAATATCATCTAACCCATAGACTCTTTTGGCTCCATGGGCCCGATAAAGCTTCTTGGAGCGTTCTCTTCCATGGATCTCACAGGTTAAGATGTTTTTTGTATGATTTAAGAGTTCCAGGGGATCATTGGCGATGATAATCTCTACCTGGCATCCTTCTTTCTCAATGATGTCCTGGTAAAACCGGATATAATCAACCCCGGTGAAGGTGTGGGTTAAGTCCCCAAAGGTCTGATAAAATTCTTCTTTTGTAAAGACCTTTTGGAAGCTATCGATCCCTTTTTCATCGACCTGTTCCCAAGAGATGAGCTTATTGCCTACTTCATCAGAAGGATAGGTCAATTGCAAGTAGATTTTTTTTGCCCCGCGAGCGATTCCTCGAAGATTTAAAGAGAAACGGTTCCGGCTTAAAATAGGCCGAAAGAGTCCAATTTCACCTTCAGGAAATTTCTTCTTAATATCTGCGGCCATCTGGTCAATATTGGCATAATTCCCCTGAGACCGGCCCACAATTGCCTCGGTAATGCAGACGACATCTTTATCGTGAAATGCAAAGCCCTCTTTCTCATGGGCGGCCATGACAGCATCTACCACAAATTTCACTAAATCATCGCCTTCACGGATAATCGGTCCACGAATTCCTCTCGAAACGGTGCCCACTAATCTCATCTTTTCCTCCTTCGTACCGAAAGCCTTCCCCTGCCCTGAAAGTTCTGGCAGAGAGCTCGCCAGCTACAAGTAAAAAAACCGCTTAGGAGAGCTAAGCGATTTTATGGATCTGATGGGATTCGAACCCACGACCTCCGCGTTGCGAACGCGGCGCTCTCCCAGCTGAGCTACAAACCCGAATAAGTCTTGTTTTAAAAGCAAAATTAAGTGTAATATTTTTTTCCCCATTTTTCAAGTCATGAAAAGAGAAAGCCCTTGTTTTTCGGCCTTTATCAACTAGCTTAACCTACCTGAGTATTGTATCATAAACAGGGTGAGGCAAAGATTTTATTCCCATTCAACATCTGATACAATAGAGAACAAAATTTTGAAAGGCTTAAAAACGACCTTCGTAACCTTATGAAATCATCAATTGGGAGGACCTATGGCAATCTTTTTAAATGAACCTTCTCGTACTTTTAATGAGTATCTTTTAGTCCCCGGCTATTCTTCCCGCGACTGCGTCCCTGCACAAGTAAATTTACAGACTCCTCTAGTCAAATTTAAAAAAGGAGAAGAGCCGCCGATTAATCTGCAGATTCCGATGGTTTCTGCGATTATGCAATCTGTCTCCAATGACACCATGGCCATCGCCCTTGCCCGTGAAGGAGGCCTTTCTTTTATTTTTGGATCGCAGACGATTGAATCCCAGGCTGAGATGATTCAAAACGTAAAAGCTTATAAAGCGGGTTTTGTTCCCAGTGATTCCAATCTTTCCCCCGAAAATAATTTGATGGATGTCCTGGACCTTAAAAGGGTGACCGGCCACTCCACCATGGCGGTCACCCAGGACGGGACCCGGCACGGAAAGCTTGTGGGGATCGTCACCAGCCGCGATTACCGGATTTCTCGGATGAATCCGGAAACCCCGGTCAAAGATTTTATGACTCCTTTTTCAAAGCTGATTTTTGGAAAAGATGGGATCTCTCTTTCCGAAGCTAACGACATTCTCTGGGACAATAAATTAAATGCTCTGCCGATCATTGATGCTGACCAAAGATTGGTTTCTTTTGTTTTTCGCAAGGATTATAACCTCCATAAAGAAAACCCTCTGGAGCTTTTAGACGACAATAAGAGATTATTTGTTGGAGCTGGCATTAACAGCAGGGATTATAAAGAAAGAGTTCCCGCCCTCCTTGAGGCGGGTGCAGATGTCCTTTGTATTGACTCTTCCGAAGGCTTTTCAGAATGGCAGAAAATGACCATTGAGTGGATCCGAGAAAATTACGGCAATTCCGTAAAAATTGGCGCCGGCAATGTTATTGACGGCGAAGGCTTCCGCTATTTGGCGGACTGCGGGGCCGACTTTATTAAAATCGGCATCGGCGGCGGCTCGATCTGTATCACCCGGGAAACCAAGGGAATCGGCCGGGGCCAGGCAACCGCCTTGATAGATGTCAGCCAAACTCGTGATGAATACTTTAAGGAAACCGGTGTTTACGTTCCGATCTGCTCGGACGGTGGCATCGTTTATGACCACCACATCACCTTAGCCCTGGCCATGGGGGCAGATTTCTGTATGCTGGGCCGGTATTTTGCCCGTTTTGATGAGGCGCCCACCGCAAAAATCAACGTCAATGGCACTATGATGAAGGAATATTGGGGAGAAGGCTCTGCCAGGGCAAGGAACTGGCAGCGCTATGACCTGGGCGGACAAAAGAGGCTGATGTTTGAAGAGGGGGTTGACTCCTACGTCCCCTATGCCGGCCGACTAAAAGACAACGTTCAAATCTCCTTGGACAAGGTGAAAGCGACGATGTGTAACTGCGGGGCCCTGAATATATCTGACCTCCACAAAAAAGCCAAGCTCACCCTCGTCTCTTCCACTTCAATCGTCGAAGGCGGAGCGCATGACGTTTTAACCAAGAGTAATACCAATACTTTTAATTAATAATGCTAATTATTTCGGGTAGGGAGACATCAGAAAATAATAAGGCGGCTGGCTTTTCAAGCCAGCCGCCTTTTTTACGAAAACTTCCGTTATTTTAGGTAAAAAGGATCAGAGCCAGTCGAATTCAAAGCCTTCAATATTAATTGTATCGTCTGCTTCGGGCTTTAATTCACGAATCCGGTCCATCACCCCCATCTCCTCCAGGGTCTTTTCAAAAAAAGTCACCGAATCTTCATCCTGAATGATTAGCCGTCTGGAAAGATCTTTCAGAGGATCTCCTTGCGCATAAATAATATGATTCTTCCGGAAAATATGAATGCTGGGGTCCTTTTTGAAAAATTTTCTGCGATCGACGATCTCCTCATCCAGGGTCTGGAAAGTCTTCGGGACCTTCAAAAGTTCCTTTGCAATGGCAAAACGGAGCTCTTTCATACCCATCCCCGTTGCGCAGGAAATCGGAAGTATGAGTAAATCGCTTGGGCCCAGCTTTTTTTTGAATTCTTCCAGATGCTTTTCTGCTTCAAAAAGATCCATTTTATTGGCTGCGATAATCTTTACTTTTTCTGCCAGGCCCGCTTTGTAGGAAAGAAGCTCCTTTTGGATGATCTGAAAATCTTCATAGGGATCCCGGCCTTCAAAGGCAGACATATCAATCACATGAACCAGGATCCGTGTCCTTTCAATATGCTTTAAAAAATCTTGTCCAAGGCCGGCTCCTTTATGGGCGCCTTCAATTAGGCCCGGGATATCCGCCAGAGCATAGGACCGGCCATCCCCTGCGTCGACAATGCCCAGCTGGGGCTGGAGGGTCGTAAAGGGGTAGTTTGCGATCTTAGGCCGGGCGTTTGAAAGCATGGAGAGGATCGTCGATTTTCCGACGTTGGGAAAGCCAACAAGGCCTACATCGGCCAAAAGCTTGAGCTCCAGAATCACTGTTAATTCCTGTCCTCGGCCTCCGGGAATTGCAAAACGAGGGGCCTGGCGAACTGAGTTTCTGAAATGGACATTTCCAAGGCCTCCCTTTCCTCCCTGGACCAGCAGAAATCTTTGGCCAGCCTCATGGAGATCTGCAATAGGAAGACCCGACTCGGCTTCCCGAACGAGCGTCCCCAGGGGGACCTTCAAAACTAAATCTTCACCAGCCTTTCCAAACATCTTCTTGCTTTTTCCATCTTCTCCGGCCTGGGCTTTAAAAATATTGTGATATTTATAAGAAAGAAGGGTGTCCACGGAGGGATCCGCTTCCAGGTAGATGGATCCCCCATCTCCTCCATCTCCCCCCGCCGGTCCCCCATTGGGGACGAATTTTTCCCTCCTCCACCGCACGGCTCCGTCCCCGCCTTTTCCGGCGCGAACCTGGAGCTTGACCTGATCAATAAACATAATGCCTCCTTACCCATAAGAAAAGAGAGCCGCAAAGCGGCTCTCTCATTTTTTTCTGGTCTTCTACTTACGCATTGATGGATTCGGCTGGATAAACAGAAACTTTCTTTCTGAATTTTCCAAAACGCTCAAAACGAACAATCCCATCACGAACGGCAAAAAGACTGTCATCCTTGGCGAGCTTGACGCCTTCACCGGGATGAATGTGAGTTCCGCGCTGGCGAACGATAATGTTGCCAGTACGCACATAAACTCCGTCATGTCTCTTGACTCCTAAACGCTGAGCATTTGAATCACGGCCGTTTTTCGTACTGGAAACACCTTTTTTACTGGAGAATAACTGTAAATTAAATTTCATTGGTTCCATCCTTCCTTTTGGTCACATGAATATATTCAGGATACTGGTCAGCTAAGATATCAATATTGTATTGAAAAACCTGGAGTGAAAAATCAGCTAATCTTTTGTTTTCAGACCCCTGAATTCTCTTTAAATGAAGGGAAAGCTTTCCTTCCCGAGCTTGGATCTGGGCTTCTTGGGCAAGGCCGGCAACCTCCCTGATGGCATTAACCGTCGCAGTTGCCAGAGTGGAAACTGCACAACAGACTAAATCTTCTCCATGAGGAGCAGAATCAGCATGCCCTTCAAGATCAAAACCGGTGATCCTTTCCTCTTTCTCCGGGCTTAAATACAAATGAACTTCAATCATCAGCCGTTAATCTGATCAATCTGAATGAGGGTGTATGGCTGACGATGGCCACGCTTGCGGTGGTAGCCTTTTTTCGCCTTAAACTTTCCCACTAAAATCTTCGGATTTTTACCCTGGGCTTTAATGGTCGCTTTGACGGATGCGCCTTCTAAAAATGGCTTTCCCACTTTCAAAGAATCCCCGCCGATGGCAAGCACCTTATCCAGGTCAAGGACAGAGCCGACTTCGCCTTCCAATTTTTCGACTTTGAGGACCGTGCCTTCTTCAACAGGATACTGTTTTCCGCCTGTTTCAACGATTGCGTACATAATATCAAAACTCCTTTTTTGTCAGACTCGCCTGGGAGGTATGACTTTCGCCATTTACAAAGACCTCTTTCGAGCGGTTACACAGATAAGTATAATATCAAAAAATCCTATCCTGATCAAGGCCCAATTTTTTCGCTAATTTTACTATTCCACCGGTCTCGCCGGGGACTGGTCATCCTTTTCTCCGGCGGACGGCTGATGAATATAGGTCGGATAGGAATCATACATTTCCTTATTAAATTCATGGGAAGGCTTTACCTCCATATAGGCGGCAAAGGTATCTCGAATCAGGGGCGCCGGGTTAATGGAAGTGTTTCCGGAGGGCAAAAAAGCGACTGTACAAATCTGGGGGTCCTTGGCCGGCGCAAAGCCCATAATCCAGGCATAGGGCATGTAGGCCCGGCCAGTCTCCGGATTTTTTCCTGCTCTCTGAGCCGTTCCAGTTTTCGAGGCAGCGGAAAAAGGCAAGCCTTCATAGCATTTTCCCAGCCCCTGAGCGGCATATTCCATCCCCTTTCTCAACTCCTCAAAATGCTTTCCATCCATCCCGACATCCCTTCCATGAGGCTTTTGACTAAATACCAGAGTTTTATTATCTGCAGACCGAATTTCTTTGATCAGGGTGATATCATAGTCAATCCCGCCATTGGCAATAATGTTATCCACTGCCAGCATGGAAATCGGCGTATAAGCGTTTTGCCCCTGGCCGATCATCGTATTTAAAGAATCTGCTACTGTCCAACCAATCTGTCGATAATAGGAATATTTAATGAGGTCGGTCAAACCGTCCCTTTTTCCGGTCAGGGGCTTTTCTGCTTCATAGCCCATGGCATCCAGGTCCCGCATCAGCTTCGAACGACTGATTTCCTTGCCCTGGTCGGACCAAAGGAGAATGAGTTCAATATCCTTATTCAGTTCAGTTGGATTTTTGGATACGCCCGGCTTTTTATACCTGGGCAGTTGGGTCTCCAAAAATCTCCGTAGCAGAGTCTTGGAGAGCTCCAATTTTCCCTCACGGCTTGGAATATTGTTCGCAGCTTCTTTTGGGATGTTGATTTCAAGGCCCGACGTTTTGTCCAGTCCCAGCTGCTTTTCCGTTTTTTGCAGGTCATCGATCGTTACTTTAATGCCCGGACTTCCTCCCCCATTGGGATCCGTCCCCAGGCCCAAAACATAAAAATAGTAGTTGCAGGAGTAATAAAGCGCCCCATAGAGGTCCAAGGGACCATGGCCATGCTTTTTTTCCGTATAGATCAAGCATTTAAAATCATGGTCTGCCAGCTCAATGTGTCCGCTGCAGTTAATGGTATCCTTGGGTTTAAGCCCCTTTTCCATCGCTGCAAGAGAAACGATGGTTTTAAAGGTGGAACCTGGCTGAACAGATGTTTGTGTGACCAGGTTCAATAGAGCCTTGGGCTTTTCTGGATCTTTGTTATTCTCGTCTTGAAGCACTTTCCAATCATCTGCAGAAATCCCCGTAACAAAGAGATTCGGGTCATAGGCCGGATAGGAAGCCATTGCCAGAAGGTTTCCGGTATTGGGGTCCGATGAAACCACAGCGCCTGAATTAATGGAAGGAGAGGCGAGCATTGGATAGGTGCCCCAGGGTGAATGATAAGGCATCCCCCTTTTGATCGCGACAATGTTATTACGCAAACTTTTTTCCGCCTGCTTTTGAAGGTCCAAATCGATGGTCAGGGTAATATTGTTTCCGGCTTGAGGTTCCGTTCGGCTTAAAGTTTCCGTTCGGTTTCCCCTAGAGTCAATCCGAACCACTTCCTTCCCGGGAACCCCATGGAGGGTATCCTCAAAGCTCTCCTCCACTCCCGTTTTTCCAATAAATTCATTGGAAAGGTAATTTTTCCCTTCGACATATTTTTTAAGCTCTTTTTCGGTTGCGATTTTGCCGATATATCCTAGGATATGGCAGGCCGTTTCGCCGTTGGGATAGTAACGGACCGATTCCCTGGAGATTCTCAGTCCCTTGTCCGGACCAATGTGCTCTTCGAGCTTTGCCACCGTTTCCTGTGAAAGTTCATAACAGAGATTAACAGGGGCATAGGCATAGTTTCCCTGAGAACGGACTTTCTGAAGGGTCACTAAAATTCCATAGTCCAGAACATTCACCTGGGGGGCAATTTTTTCCTGATTTCTTCCAGCTCTTTTTGATTCTTCGGGATCCGACAGATCTTCTCTTTCCCGGGTCAGGTCCAATGCCTTTTGCGGGGTCATATCTGATAGCTTTTCTCCCCAAGAAAGAGAGTCCTTGAAAGACTTCAAATAGTCTTCCTGGTTCTTTTGAAGCCCGTAGGTCCAATCTTTAATTGAGATGCCCGGATAGATGCCGGTAGAAAACATGGCTTTTTCGGAAAGTCTTTTAAACCTTTCATCGGTGATAAGGGGGTCGATCAAATTGTATTTTTTCCCCACGCGAATAAGGCGATCCAAGGGCTCTTCGGTGGTATTTTCTTTATTGGCGTACTCGATCGAAACTGATTTGGCATCTGATTGGATTCGATAGACAAGATTGATCTTTTCTTTCCCAGAAAGGCTGTTAATGAGCTCTTCTGCCGCTGTCTCTTATACACATCTG
>CAMYOR010000002.1 GCA_947278105.1 uncultured Tissierellia bacterium | reverse complement strand
ATCAAGCTCTCTCTTGTCGGTGGAAAAGGTCTTGCCTCGCTCCAAATGCCTGTCTGGAAAGGAAACTCGGAGGGGCTTGATTCGGCTGGAAAAGCCATCGGGTATTTTATCCAATACCTTCCCCCCATTATCAACGAATAGAGGAGGTTCCTGATCCGTTTCGGCTAAAACATAAGACTCTTCAATGGTGATGACCAGCCGGTTGGGAAGCTCTTTTTTTACCTGAACCGAACGAATCCCCGGCATCTGCATCAAGGTTTTGCGAATCTCCTGTTTAGAATAGAGAAAGATGTTGCGGTTGCTGTTTCCGAGCTGGTCCGTGATCTCTTCATCGGAGAGGACGGTATTTCCTTCTACGCGAATATATTTCACATTAAAAGCCTTGTGACGAAGAAGAAGGGTCCCTGTGAAAACCAAAAAAACGACAAAAAGAAAAATCGCCCAGGTTCGAACGGAGAACCCGCTTTTTTTTCTGTCGGCCTTTCGCAGGCTTTCCCTTCCGTTTTTCCGCTCTCTAAGACGACCTGGCTGAGGATTTGCCCTTGGGCTTAAATCCTGGTCTTTCTGTCCGTCTTGATCAATCTCTAAAGAGGGATTGTTCATAAAATTTTGCCGGGAAATTTTCGGCATATCATCCCGTTTTCCCTGAAAGCCGTCATATTGAGCGGAGACCTCTTCTCGAAAGGCTGAACTCGTCCTGCTGGTTTCTAGGGTCTCAGCCATATCTGGGCTTTCTCTTTGATCCTCAATAGGAAGAACTTTTTTCCTCTGGTATCTTCGGAAATTGACTCTTCTCCGGCTTTCATTGCCGAGATCTGTACCTAGCTTTCCCCTCCGGATATCGGAAGCCCTTCTTTCCGGCATGGTTTTTTGGGTAGGGTTGTCATTCATTTTTTTATTAAATTCTTTCATGCCGGACCTCCTAATTTCTGTCTCTCGAAATATTTAATAGAATTCCCATGATGATGCACATCGCAATCAAAGAAGAACCCCCATAGCTAACAAAGGGGAGGGTGATCCCTGTCGGCGGAGCCAAACCGATTGAGACACCGATGTTGACCATGGCCTGAAAGGCCAAGACAATTGAAAGTCCATAGCCCACTAAACGTCCAAAGGGGGTTCGCGCCTGCGAAGCGGCCTTTATACACCGGTAAATCAGATAGGCGTAAAAGAGAATGAAGAGGCTTGCACCGATAAAGCCCAATTCTTCGCTGATAACGGAAAAGATAAAGTCATTGTGGGGCTCATCGGCCAAATAATCAAATTTTTGCCGGCTTCTCCCGTAACCCACCCCAAAAAGGCCGCCAGTGGAAACGGCAAAAAGGGATTGCATCAGCTGCCATCCCTTATTTTTGGGATCTTTTAAGGGATCAAAGACAATCATCAGCCTCTCCAGCCGATAATTTCCCTTTTTGGGCCAGAAAGCCGCCGTCAGCCCTCCTCCCACCACCATTGCCATGGGAATCAGGGCCATCAGGTTCATGCCTCCAATAAAATAAAGGGCCAGAAGGGTAAAGCCGATGACGATCACAGCGGAAAAATTTGGCTGAAAATAGATGGGTAAGACGGTCAGGGCAACCAAAAACATAATCTTTAGAAACATCGAAAAGGAACCGTTCTTCTGTATGGAATCCCGGGTCAAAAGGGCCGAGAAAAAGAGGACCGAGGATATTTTTACAAGGTCAGAAGGCATAATGGTGATGCTTTTCACCCCGATCCACCGATGAGCGTTATTGATTGGCTTCTGAATGCCCGGTACAAAACAGAGCAAGCAAAGAACCATGGTGAAAATATAGAAGAAACGGGAATATTTTTTGTATTTTTGATAATCAATAAAGGAAACCAGAACCATGACGACAAGACCCAATGAAGACCAGATGATATCCCTTTTCACAAAATAGTAAGGGTTTCCATACCGGCGGATAGCATAGGGCGCGGAAGAAGAAAAAACCATAAGGATGCCGAAGGCCATCAGAATAAGAGTCATGGTGAACAGGACCCTGTCCATGGGTCCTGTTCTAAGCTGCTTGGAGGGTTTTATAGGGCTCTTGTAAGTGACGGCTTTTTTCATTGTCCGCTCCCGATATCCTCTATTTTTCTTCTTTCTGACGACGGATTAATTTTACCAGCTGGCGAAATTCTTCGCCTCTTGCCTCATAGCCAGGGTACATATCCCAGGAGGCGGAGGCCGGCGAAAGAAGGACCACGTCTCCTTTCCGGGCCAAGGTCTTTGCCAAGCTGAGGGCCTGAGCCAGGGTGTCAACAAGATGAACCCGATCGCCCAGTCCGGCTTTCTTAGCCCCTTCTTGAATCTGATATTTCGTCTCCCCCATGAGGATCATGGCCTTGCCCCCATCTTTAAAAGCTTCATAAAAATCCGTGAAGGGAACTTTCTTATCATAACCACCTGCAATGAGAATAACGGGAGAGTCCATGCTCTCCAGAGCCCGTACTGTGGAATCGACATTGGTCGCTTTTGAGTCATTGATATACTTAACGCCATCAATTTCATCGACGGTCTCAATTCGGTGAGGGATGGCCCGGAAGGTCGAAAGTCCCCGGTAAATTTCTTCCTTGGTCAAGCCGCAGGTCTCCGCAATTCCTGCCGCAAAAAGGGCATTTTCAATGTTATGGTCCCCGTAAAGGTGCCAGAAATCTTTATCATGAAGGTCTCTTGCCAGAGGAGACTCAAAATCGATCCAGTGAATCTGGCCTGTAAAGGCTCCTTCTTCTTGGGCTTTTTTGGACATTCTGTCTTTAGGGTTTAAAAAAATCCAATGGTCTTTTGTCTGGTGGGAACCCACTTCATACTTGCACTGGGCGTAGGCCTCAAAAGACCCATGCCATTCCAGGTGATCCGGTGTGATGTTGATGATCGCTGAACAAAAGGGGTTAAATTTTTTCACAGAAGCCAGCTGAAAGCTGGATGATTCACAGACCATCCAACAGTCCTCCGAGGCCTCCTCAAAGGCCTGAAGAACAGGAAAACCGATATTTCCACAAGAAACCGCCAGCCGATCGGCCTGGTTAAAGAGGTGGGTGATCAGGGAAGTCGTGGTGGTTTTCCCGTTGGAACCTGTAATGGCAATCAGGTGATCTCCGCCAAAAAGACGGTAGGCCAATTCAAGATCGGTCATAAGCTCCAGACCTCTTTTTTTCGCCTCTAAAATCAGGGGCTTATCCAGATGAATGCCGGGCGTCTTAATCACAAAAGCAAGCTTTTCCCAGGGGATCTCCCCCAGGGTTTTTATCGGCTTAAGGTGGTTAAGATAGGCGGGATCGGTAACCAGGTCTTTAAAATCCGCCCCATCATCGGTATAAACGTAGACTTCCCAGCCATAGGCCGGAAGAAGATTTAAGACGGACTTTCCGGTTACACCCAGCCCGTACAGCAGGACCGTTTCCGGTCGAATTTCCTTTTTTATTTTCATCTCCTGCCTCCTTGAATCAGACCATAAGCAAAGTGATTAAACAAAGAATAAGACTTGCAATCGAGAAACGGGCCGCTACTTTTTCTTCCGCCATCCCCCCTAATTCAAAATGGTGGTGGATGGGCGCCATGCGAAAGAATCTTTTTCCCCCAGTTTTCCGGAAATAAAGGAACTGGATAATATCGGATAAGGCTTCGATAAAATAGATCCCTCCCAGGATGAGCAGGAAAACCAGTCTTCCGTAGATCAAAAGAAAGCTGATCACTGCGCCTCCTATGGCCATGGAACCGGCATCTCCCATAAATAGCTGGGCTGGGTGAGCGTTATAGAAAAGAAAACCCAAAAGCCCTCCTGCAAAGATCATGCCTCCGATAGTGCCCAGAGCAAAAGGGCCGTCCCAAAAGAAAGCCCCTGCCCCGATGGTCAAAAAGACGGGAAGGGAAACTCCGGCGCAAAGCCCATCCAGACCATCCGTTAGGTTTACCGCATTGACGGTCCCTACGATAATAAAAATATCAATGGGAATCCAAAAGATTCCCAGCGAAAGGGGGGCCTCCAAAAAAAGGAGGTGCTGGCTGGAAAGATCGGGATTGTTGAGGAAGGCCAGGCTCACCAAAAGTCCTGCAAGGAGAAATTGAAGGGCCAGCTTTTGTTTGGCCGTTAATCCTTCATTTTCTTTTTTCTTTATCTTTTCGACATCATCCATCAGGCCGATTAGGAAAAAGCCCAGGGTTCCCAAAGTTAAAATGACCACTTCCATCGAATGACTGGGAGAAAAAATAAGGATCAATGCCAGAAAAACGAGGGTGAAAATGACTCCCCCCATGGTCACAGTTCCCTGTTTTTTTTGATGGGCGGCATTCCCATCTTTGCGTATGGGCTGTCCCCAGTGGTTTTTCTTCGACAGATAAAGCCAGAGCCTAGTTCCGACCAGGGTCAAAACAAAGGCAGAAAGAAAATACAAAAGACAGGCGCTCAATAAATTCTTGGTCATTTTACTGCTCCTTTGAAGAGGCCTGAGAGGCCTCGGAGGATGCCGGGAAGGAATCCGTAAAAAGGGAACTCTTTTGAGGAGAATTATTTTCTTTCCCAGGAAGGGAAGCTGGTTTTTTCTCTTTTTTTTCTTCTCTCAGGGTAATGACTAAGGTCGTATTGAGCCCGGCCTCTTCTCCGGCTTTCGGATTCTGACTGACGACTTTTCCCTTTCCCTCATAGATTACTTCGATTCCGGTTCCTTCCATGGTCTTTTTAGCTTGATCAAGGTCCTTTCCAATGAGGTTGGGGACCTTCCATACAAGCGGATCTCTTGGGTGAACCTGGATATCCTGTCCCTGCCGGATAAAATCTCCCGGCTTGGGATCCTGACTGTCAATAATGGTAAATTTATTCATGTTCCCATATTTACTTAAAGATAGACCATCTCTGGCTAAAAGGAGCTGGGCCTGGTCAACGGTTTTATTTCTAAGGTCGGGAATGCGGGCCAGTTCCTTTGTTTGCGTCAAATTCCCCCCCTTTTCTTCCAGGTATCTTTTGGAGATCCTTTGACAGATATCGCCGGCAACGGTAAAACCATAAACGCCTGTTTCGGGCTCCTGAGCTACTACTAAAAGAGAAATTTTGGGGTAAAAAAAAAAAAAAAAGGTGTAATAAGAGGCGATTGTCTTTTTTTCATTGTAAACTCCATTTTCCGCAACTATGGATGTGCCCGATTTCCCGCCAGCCTCAACAGAAAGGTCCATCATTTTCGAACGGGAACCTTGGACGGTTTCGACCAGCATATCCCGCATGATATCAGAAGTCTCCTTGGAAAAAATAGTTTCTTTTTTGACCCCTTTATAAGTCGAAAGAAGCTTGTCATCGTTCGAAGTCGATTCCAAAAAGAAATGAGGCTCAATGTAATATCCCCCGTTAATAGTCGCATTGCAGGCGGTGATCATCTGAAGAGGGGTTACAGCAATTCCATGTCCATAGGCCATCGTGGCAAATTGCGCTCTTCCCATTTTGTTTAAAGTTGGTGGAAAGGTGGAGCGGGGCTCAGAGGGGGCATCAATTTTCGTACGGCCGCCCATGTGCAGGGATTCCAGGTAAGAATAAAATTTCTGTGGGCCAACCAGCCAGACAATCTGCACAAAAGCAGGGTTACAAGAATTGGTAAGTGCTTGCTGGAGGGATTCTGGTCCGTGGGGTTTTTCCGAAACGCAGTGGATCTCCGTCCCGGGCGAAATTTCAATGCTGCCGTTACAATAGAGCCGGGTTTTTTTGTCGCAGGAACGGCTTTCCAAAGAAATAGCCGTTGTCAGGGTCTTAAAGACGGAACCCGGTTCGTAGGTATCAGAAATTGCAGGATTCGACCAACGTTTATAAAGAATATTGAGCCGGTCCTCTTCCTTCATGGAATCCCAGGCCTCCTTGTCGGATTGGTTCAAAGGTTTTCTGGGATCGTTGGGGTCATAATTCGGAAGGGACTCCATGGCCAAAACCTCCGAGGTCATGGGATTCATCATAATGGCCGTAAGTATTTTCGGACGATACTGTTCCATTCCCCTTTGGAGTTCTTCGTAAACGATTTTGGATGCCGTAGAATCAATCGTACAATATAGGTTTTGACCATCCCTGGAATCGTATTCTTTCCCAGCCTCGGTAGGAATAACGTAGCCGTGAAGGTCACGGGAAAAAATCTCCTCCCCGGCAGACCCTCGGAGAAGCTTGTCGTAGGAGGCTTCTAACCCGTAAATTCCCTTTCCCTCATCATTGACAAAGCCTAGAACCTGGCCATTGAGTTCCTTATTGGGATAATACCTTTCTGACTCCTGCTCAATAGAATAACAGCGAATGCCTGAATTTTTCAAAGCTTTGATTTCCTGATCGCTGAGCTTGCTTTTTAGGCGAATGATATTTTTCTTTCCCTTGGTCATTTCAAGGATCTTGTCCTTGTCTAAAGCAAGGATCATCGAAAGAGTCTGCGCGGTATTTTCTTCGTCACCGTCTCCCACTTCACCGGGAAAGAAATAACAGGTATTTACAGTTACGGAAATGGCTAAGGGGTTTTTATCCCGATCATAGATCGTTCCTCTTTTGGGAAGGTTCTTCACTTCTCTTCTTCTTTGGGCTAAAGCAGCTTGACGATAGTTGTCTCCGGCATAAATTTGCAAATAAAAAAGCCGAGCAATAAAACCGATCACCACCAAAAGGGCCAGGGCAAGCAGAAAAATAACCCGGTGGGATGGATTCATTCGTCTCGGCTGATCCAGCATTTTTTTCATAGGACGTCGCATCTTTTTTCTCCTGTTGATCCGGCGCCATTTTAATTTTGGTTATTGTCAGCCACTTTTTTAAAGGTGGAGGATCTTTTCATGACCTTGGAGGGATCGACAGTGACTTCCATAATTTGATCATCATCGGGACGGGACATATGCAAGCGGTTTTTCGCAATGGATTCAATCCGATCAGGTTCAAGGTAGGGGGCTATTTTCATTTGTATATAATCATAATCGGCTTTCATGGAGCTGATTTCATTCCTGGTTTTTGCCAAGTCCCGGTGAGCCATGGAAAGCTCATTATAAGACATAAGACTAGCTAAAAGAAGAGCGCAGGTCATAAAAACAGCAGAAAATGCAAGAGCTTTTGTTTTGATACCAAAGACAAGACGGGGCCTTTTCCGACTTTTCGCCCTCTTCTGGTTTTTCCTAAGAGGTTTCCTTTTTCTTGCGGACTGGCCTTCCAGACCGATTCGCGTCTCAATAACCTCCAGCTTATGCCGGTTTGGAGTCCATTGTTCTTGATATTTTCTTGCAGCCTGCCCCATTTTACCCCTCCAATTTTTCGGCAATTCTTAGCTTTGCTGATCTGGCTCGGGGATTTTCCTTCCCCTCTTCCGGTCCGGCTAAGATCGGTTTCCGGTTGACCAGTTGAATTTCTTTTCGATGACCACAGACGCACACCGGAAGTTCCGGCGGGCACAGACAATCTGTGGCCATCTTTTTGAATTGATTTTTCACAATTCGGTCTTCAAGGGAATGGAAAGTAATCACGCAGATCCGCCCCCGCGGTGCGAGATGATCCACTGCACTCTGAAGAGTTTCTTCTAGAACTTGCAGCTCATGGTTGACTTCGATGCGCAGAGCCTGAAAGACTTTTCTGGCTGGGTGTTTTCTTTGTCTAGCTTTTTCAGGGATTGAAGCTTTAATGATGTTAACCAGCTGATCGGTGCTTTCAATTTCCTCTTTGCTACGAGTCTTCACAATGAATTCTGCAATGCGCTTAGCCCAACGTTCTTCGCCATAGTCATAAAAGATACGGGTGAGGTCCTCCTGCGAATAGGTGTTGACGATATCCTTGGCGGTAGGAATCTCCTCCTCCTGATTCATCCTCATATCCAGAGGTGCATCCTGGTGGAAGGAAAAGCCCCGCCGACCCTCGTCAAGCTGGTGGGAAGAAACCCCCAGGTCCATGAGAAGCCCCTGGACCTTTTCAATGCCCGCTTCCTTTAAAATGGCATCCAAATGGTGAAAATTGTCATGAACAAAGACGATTTGGCCGGCCCAGGGGGCCAGATTCACCTTTGCGGCGTCTAATGCTTCGGCATCTGTGTCGATCGCAATGACCCTCCCCTTGTTCAATTTTTTCAATATCTCTTTAGAATGGCCTCCCCCGCCCACTGTGCAGTCAACGTAGGTTCCATCTGGGTGGATATTCAAACCCTCTATGGTTTCTTTAAGAAGAACGGGAATGTGATATTCCATCTCCTCCTCCTTAAAGGTCCACATCTAAATCATCCAGTTTATCCGTTAGCTCATCGAAATCCATGGTTTCCTGGTCCCTGTAGGCATCCCAGTGGGCCTTTGACCAGACTTCAATACGATTGGATACGCCCAGAATCACCACTTCCTTCTCAATCTCGGCGTAGGCTCTTAAAGCTGGCGGAATCAGAAATCTACCCTGGCGATCACAAGAGAGCTGATCGGCCTGTCCATAAAACTGACGGGAGAAATTTCGGGCGGCTTTAGAGGTCAGACGGAGTCTTTTGATCTTCTCATCCATTGCCTTCCATTCACTTTCGTCATAAATGAAGAGGCAGCCTTCCATTCCTTTGGTGATATAGAAAGTCGAAGAAAGTTCATCGCGAAAACGCGCAGGAAGGCTGACGCGTCCTTTAATATCTACGGTATGGTTGAATTCGCCAATGAACATATCCCACTTCTTTCCACTTTTTACCACTTTTCTCCATCTGCATACCATTTTAAGAGAAAATTCCCCCCATTACAAGGCCAAATGTTCAAAAGTTAAAAATATTTAAAAAAAATTTTCTGGATAGATTGAAGAAAAAATAGCCTTAGACCCTGCAAAATCCAAAAAAAATAAGGGCAAAAACCGAAACGACAGTTTGCCCTTACAAAAACACTGGATTATCAAAGAAAGATAAAAATTGGTAGAGCCTGTACAAAATCCAGGCTTTCCACTCGAGAAAAATAGAAATAGTGGTTTGGCCTCGTCCTTTGTCGACTTACAAATAAATCTGGAATAAATCTCTGCTAAAAAAAATCTCTACTCATTTCCCTTTTTAGGGTTGATCCCGGGAATATCTGCATTCGGGCTTTTTTTAGAGAGAAGGATCAGGCCTATTGCCCCAATAACTCCACCGGTCAAAGCCAGGGCCTGGGCCACGCGGACAGGTCCCCACATCAAAGAATCCGTCCGAAGCCCTTCCACAAAAAACCGAACGATCCCATAGGTAATTAAATAGAGGCAGGTCGTTTGCCCGTCGACTTTAAGTTTTTTTCTGGAGAAATAGTACAAAAAAAGAAAAATAAGGAAATCTCCGATAGATTCATATAAAAAAGTGGGATGGTAGGCGACTCCATCAATGATCAGGCCCCAGGGAAGGCTGGTTGGCCCGCCGTGGGCCTCGTTATTGGTAAAATTCCCCCATCGACCGATGGATTGGGCTAGGGCGACGTAGGGAAAAACTAGATCCGTGAGCCTCAAGAAGGAGAATTTTTTCTTTTTTGCAAAAAACCAGCCTGTCACCAGGGCCGCTATAATGCCACCCTGGATAGCCAGGCCTCCTGAGCGGATATTTAATACATCCCAAAGGCTGTGAAAACGATGGGCTTCAAAAATTACATACCAGAGCCTGGCTCCAGCCACGCCGATCGGAATCATCCAGATGGCGAGATCATAAATCATATCTCCATCAATCCCCCGCCTCTGCATGGCCTTTTCACACAGACGAAGGGCCAGGACCATACCAGTGACAATAAAGATGGCATACCAGCGAATTTCTATGCCAAAAAGCTGAAAAGCGACTCCACTTCCTTGATATTGCATTCCTAAATCCTTCCATGATTTACCGGAAAGCGAATGAAATGAAAAAACCTGCCGGATCCGCCCTTAATCTACCCTTAATCTTCCCAGTTGGAATAAACCTCTTGGACATCGTCATAGTCTTCGAGAGCATCGAGAAGGTCTTCAACATTTTGTCTCTGATCCTCTGTTTCCAGTTTTACGGTATTTTTGGGCAGGTATCCCACCTGGGCGGTGGAAAATTCATAGCCCTTTTCCTTCATCAGATCGTGCACCTTATCATAATCCGAAGGGGCGGTGGTAATGATAAAGATATCTTCATTTTCCTGGACATCTTCAGCTCCAGCATCCAGCGCATCCATGAGGACCTGGTCCGCGTCTTTGTCTTCCTTCCCCGTTACTAAAAATCCTTTATAGTCAAACTGGAAGGTAACGGATCCCGGGGTTCCCAGGTTCCCCCCATAACGATCAAAGGCATAACGAACATCGGAGGCTGTCCGGTTTTTTTTTTCTTTTAAACATTCAACCACGACGGCAACTCCGCCCGGACCATAGCCCTCGTAAACAATATTTTCAAAATTTTGCCCGTCTGCTCCGCCAATGCCCTTTTTGATGGCTCTTTTAATATTCTCGTTGGGCATATTTTCTGCCTTGGCTCTTTCAATGGCCATCTTCAGAGAAGCGTTATATTCAGGGTCAGCGCCGCCAGAACGAACTGCAACCATGATGTAGCGGCTCATCTTGGTAAAGATCTTTGCCTTTTTGGCATCCTCTTTACCTTTCACATTTTTTACCTTGCTCCACTTATTATGTCCTGACATATTTGCCTCTTTCTTCTATTTGCTATGGGCAAGACTCAAAGCGAAATCGTTCTTTGCCCCTTTTCCCTGGAATTATCCTCTTGATTTATCTAAACACTCAGAATTTATATTATAGGGGTCTGTCCCGACCCTCGTCCAGTATTTTTTTTACCCAGCTTTCCCGGCCCCTCTCCCAGGCCCCTTGACCAGAAGTAATTTCCATTATATCGCCTTTGACTCTCTCCTGGAGATTTTCGGCAAGAATCCAGAGAAGGTTTGCTCGGTCATCAAAAGAGCGGGATTTTTCTTTTATTTTTTTCTCCTTTAGATAATAATCAATTTTTCCTAAAAACTCATAGGAAAAAGAAAGGTGAATGAGGCGAGCCGGAAGATAGAGGGCTTTTCCGCCCTGGTCCAAGGCCTGGTTAGCTGAAGACCGGTAGGCCCTTAAAAGCCCGGGAGCTCCCAGCTTGATCCCCCCAAAATAACGGGTAACCACAAGAAGAACTCGGGTGAGTTCACGCTTATCAATTGTTTCCAAGATTGGCCTGCCCGCCGTCCCCTGTGGCTCCCCATCATCCGAGCATTTTTTCTCTTCCCCTCCTATGCCGGCAACATAGGCATAAGGGTGGTGACTGGCGTCTTTTTCCGAAAAGCGGATTCCCTCTAAAATTTCCTCTGCCTGATCCGCACCTTCGATAGGAAAGGCTCGGGCCAAAAAAACCGATTTTTTAATCGTTTCCTCTGTTTTGGAAGCCTGGCAAATCGAATAGTAAGGTTTTTTTTCACTCATGGATTTGCCCCTTGGAAAGTGGCTTAATCTCAGGATGACGGCTCAGAAAAAGAGTGAAGGCTTTCGAGCGAATCTCCAAGGTCCAGACCATCCCCCCTCTCTCTCCCTCTTCCTGGAGCACATGAGAAAAGGACCTCAGATCCTGGCAGGATCCCAACTGATCATAGGGAATGAGAATTTTCTGCTTTTCCCTCTCTCCAAAAGTCTCTTTTAAGAGACTTTCATAGAGAAGTTTTAAGTCCCCGGGATCCCTCGCATTGATGCAGAAAGTCCTTTCGGGTGGGGTTTCCAGATGGGGCTGGGCCAGGTCCCACTTGTTCATAACATAGAAGATGGGGGCTTCCTTTGCCTTTTCTTTGATAATTTCCAGGACCACTTGTATCTCCCGACCATAGTCAGGATTAGAGGCGTCGGCGACAAGGAGGATTTGATCGGCAAACCCAATTTCTTCCATGGTTGATTCAAAAGCCCGTTTGAGCTTTTCTGGAAGATCATGGATGAAACCAATGGTGTCGGATAAAATAAAGGGCGGCTCCCCTTCCCCCTGGATCCTTCTCATATGGATATCCAGGGTCGCAAAAAGCCGGTTGTCCGCATAAACTTCCTTCTCTTTCTTCCCGTAGTCCCTGACCAATCCATTTAACAGCGTTGATTTTCCGACATTCGTATAGCCGACCAGGGCAATAATGGGAATTTCGGAGCTCCTCCTTTTTTCTGCGGCAATTTTTTCCTGACCGGATATTTTTTTCCTTTTGCGGCGGATGGATAATATTTGACTTAGGATTTCCCTCCGGTCCGTCTCCAGCTTCTGCTCTCCGGGTCCCCGGGTCCCGATCCCGCCTCCGGTACGAGAAAGCTTTTCTCCATAGCCTCTGAGACGGGGCAGCCGGTATTCTAACTGAGTCAGATGAACGTCCAGCTTTGATTTTTTTGTTTGGGCCCGGTCAGCAAAAATATCTAGGATCAGATCCACCCGGTCAATGACCTTGCAATCGATTTGATCCTGAAGATTTTTCCGCTGAGAGCCAGTCAGGGATTGTTCAAAAATTACCGTATCCCATTCATTGTTTTTAACCAGCGAAGCAATCTCCTTGACCTTTCCCGATCCGATTAGGGTAGAGGAATCAAAAGCGTCTACTTCCTGACTGACCATGGCCACCACTTTTCCTCCTGCAGATTCGGTAAGGGTCTTTAGCTCTCTTTCCCGGGCTTCTCTTTCTCCTGCCTTTTCTTTTGTATAGCAAAAAACGAGAATTGCTTTCTCCTGGTCCATGCCTGATCCTTTCTGAATAAAAATGAATCGGCCGGCGACTTTCACCGGTCTTTCCATTATGATATCATTCAATATTATAATAGAAAGAAATCAATGGAGGATCATCGTGGGCAAAGGATTCTTTAAAACAATAGGAAAAATATTAGCAATACTTATTTTATCCTTTTTAATCTTTCTGGCGATTATTTGCGGTTACATGGCCGGTTCGATGATACACATCGCTGCTGACGCTCCAAAAATTGACACCCGGCAGCTTCTCAGTGACTTAAAAGAAAACTCTATAATCATTGACCAAGACGGGAAATTAGTCCAGAGGATCGAAACGGCAGAATATCGAAAAATTGTTCCCTATGAACAGATTCCGAAAAATTTGATTAACGCCTTTATCAGCGCCGAAGATAAAAGATTCTGGGACCATGGGGGCATTGATCCGATTGGCATTTTAGCCACCATGAGAGACTATGCAAAATCGGGAGACCTGCGCGGCGCTTCGACGATCACTATGCAGCTGGCCCGTAATGTCTTTTTAAACTACAACGTAAACTGGGAAAGAAAAATCCAGGAAATGTACCTGTCCCGGCAGATGGAATCCCTCCTTACGGATCAGCTGGGCAAAGAGGCCGCAAAAAAGAAGATCATGGAAGGGTATCTGAATCGAATTTTCTTCGGGCAAAATGCCTATGGAGTTCAAGCCGCCGCCCAAATTTACTTTTCAAAAAATGTGGAGGACCTGACCCTTCCCGAATGCGCTGCCCTGGCAAGCATTGTCCCCGCCCCTTCCTACTATTCTCTGTATTCCACCTATCGGCCTTCTCATGTGACGGACGAAAGGGTACTGGGTGAAACCTTTATTAATGGAGAACGCTACATTTGCGTCTATAATGCACCGGCTTATAAAAGAGCCAAGTGGGTTCTTAAAGAAATGTATAACAATGGCTATATTACCGCCAGTGAATATAAAAACGCCGTTGCCACGGATGTGGCCGCTTCAATAAAGCCGCCGGCCAAGCAGGCTGAAAATGTCTCCACGTATATTACAGATCTGATTAAGGATCAGGCGGCGGGGATCCTGGTGGACACCATGGGAATTACGGACAAGGAAGCCCACAATCTCATCCTCTATGGGGGGCTAACTATTACGACCACTTTAGACATGGACCTGCAAAAACAGCTCCAGGAATCTGCTTCCGCTGTGGTCAGTTCCTTGGATCAGACGGAAACCGGCGTAACCCGGCCCTTAAAGCTGGATCTCAACTACGATAAGAATGGAAATATCATTAACGAAGTAAATGAGGTTATTTATTACAAAAAAGAAAACCTGATGGATGAAAAAAATCAGGTCATCATCCCCAAAGACCAGTATGATCTCAGTGAAGATGGAAGTTTAAACCTCCACCGGGGCCGGATCCGAGCCTACCCGGGCTATTTGGAGCTACCCAACTACTTTACCCTTAATGACAAAGGGGTCCTTAGGACCCACCAGGTTGGATCGATCCCGATTCCTGAAAAATTTCTGAAACTTTATAAAGGGGGCGAGTCCCTTATTACCGGTGAATTTTTCAAGAATAATAAGGAAGAGCTATTCAGCATCCGGGATGATGGAACTCTAGTTTTAAATTCCAATAACTACAAGGTGGATGAGCTTGGAGTCATGCAGCCTCAGCTCGCCGCCACGGTGGTGGATACAAAGACAGGTGAAATTCGGGCGATCATCGGGGGGAGAGAAAATGACAAACGGCACTTTCTTAACCGCGCCTACGCTGCCCCCCGCCAGCCGGGTTCCGCCATCAAGCCCATCGCAGAATATACAGGTGCCTTTGCCCTAGGATATAACGAAGGATGTGCCCAGGATGATGCCCCCTTCCGGCTGATCGATGACAAGCCCTGGCCGCAAAACGTCACCACCAACCGCTACATGGGTCTTACGGCCATGAAAAAGGCGCTGGAATACTCCCTGAACCCCTGTGCAGTAAGGTGGCTGGATACGGTAGGAATTCAAGTGACCAAGGAATACCTGTCCCGGTATGGGGTCATTAATAAAAAATACCCCGACCGAGATCACTTTGTGGAAAAATCAGAAGATTCCAACAACAATGATGAAAACTTATCCCTGGCTCTGGGGGCGATGACTCAGGGCCTCACGAGTCTAGATATGGCCGAAGCCTACCAGGCAATCGGAAACAATGGAAAACATATTGAGGCTCTGAGCATTTCAAAAATTGTAGATAATACCGGAAAAGTCTATTTTGAAAATAAACATGAGGAAAACGAGGTTCTTCCACCGGAAGTAAATTACCAGCTTTTGGACTGCCTTCGTTATGTTGCGAAGGGACCCTTCGTTGGGCAGTTTATCAATAAAAATACCGGGATTGACTTGGCTGGAAAGACCGGAAACTCTTCAAAGAACGTAGACTTCTGGTTCTGTGGGGTGACCCCCTACTATTCTACCTCCGTTTGGATCGGAGCCGATAATGCCCAGATTCATATGGTCGGTGACTCGACAACGGCAGTCTCCCTGTACAGCCGGCTGGCCAAAATTATTTATGACGGAAAGGCTCCTGTTCAGTATGAGCGGCCGGACGGTCTCTATGAAGTTGAAGTCTGTATGCTTTCCGGCAAGAAGCCTACTGAAGCCTGTAAGGCAGATCCTAGGGGGATGGTCAAGAAGATTTGGGTATCCAAACAGACAGAGCCCAAAAGCGAATGCGACATCCACGTTTTCCAACAGGTTGACCCCAGAAATAACCTCCTGGCGTCCCCCGATACCCCGAAAGCGATGACCGTCCAGCGGGTCTTTACCCGAAGGATGCCTCCCTACGATCCGGTGAAGTTTAAAAATATTGTGCCCGAGGACTGGGCTTTTGAGGTCCCATCTTCGCTCTCCACCCTACCTTTAAATCTGGAGCCGACTTATGAGTTAATGACCGATGGTTCCATTGTAAAAACTTATTACAGTCAGGAAGGCAACAAAATTGTAAAAACGCTGACCAGTGACCATATTATGATGACCGTCTACTATGGTCCCATGGGCGAGATTGTAAACAAAACCCAAGCAGCGGCCACCATGTCTGAGGTCATAGAATTTAAGAATGGATTGGAGGGCCTTGCAGGCGCAGCCACTGAATCTTCGTCAGAAACCTTGCCCCCTGTCTGGAAACCCAGCGAGCCGGAACCGGTACGTCCGGAATGGAAGCCCGCCGAGTCCTCCCCAAACTGGAATTGGGATTGAGGACGGGGAAGAAAAACGACTTCCGCTCCCCGGCCACATAGACTTTCAACCAGAAAGGACAGACCATGAATCCTTATATTTTGATTGTTGAAGATGAAGAAAGTATTGCCGCCATAGAAAAAGCCTACCTTGAAAAGGCAGGCTTTGAAGTGGATACGGCGGAAGAAGGCGGTCAGGCTCTATCCAAAATCGCAGGGCGGGCCCCAGATCTGATGGTCCTGGACCTGATGCTTCCGGGAATGAGTGGAGAAGAGCTCTTGGCGGAAATAAGAGAGCGTTATGAATTCCCCGTCATCATCGTCTCAGCCAAGTCTGAAGAAGAGGATAAGGTGGAAAACTTTCAGCGGGGGGCCGATGACTATATGACCAAGCCTTTTTCTGCTAGAGAGCTGGTTGCCCGGGTCAAAGCCGTCCTTCGCCGGGCTGAAAACAGGAAAATGCAAAAAAACGCGCTGGTCACAAAAGACCAGCGGATCGTCATCGATCTCGACAGTATGCGGGTTTTCAAAGACAAGGAAGAAATTCACCTGACGAAAAATGAATTCTCCATTCTCCATGCTCTCTTTACCCATCCCAATAAAATTTTCACTCGTGATGAAATTATTGAACTAGCCTTTGGACAAGAATATGAGGCCTATGACCGGGCAGTGGACACCCATATTAAAAATATTCGTCAAAAAATTGAAGATGATCCGAAAAGGCCGGAGTATATTCAGACCGTTTATGGGGTGGGTTACCGGGTAGGTGGTTTTTAATGGAAAAAAAAGGAAAAAAAAGGATAATGTCACTCACCGGGAGGATGACCCTCCAGGTGATCGGCATTATCCTTTTGTCTTCTTTAATCATTGCCTTTATTTTTACTCTTTCCTTTTCCACGGCCTTCAATCGGTTTCTTATTGACAACGAAGATCAGAAAATTAACCGGATCATTGATAACATCAATGATTTTATCCAGCGTCAAGGAATTGAGGTAACTCAGATTGATAAAAATTTCCAGCTGAATTCCTTTGTCCAGGGAGCGGATATTAACGTGACGATCATGGATAATGACTCCCATATCCTGGCCTCTTATCGTGGCCTAAAATCTCCTTCCGGGTCAAGCCTTCGCATTGAGGAAAAAAACCTCCTTGCTCCGCCCGATAAAAATGGGAACCAAGTTTACCCTCCCCAATACGCTGGAAAGATGTGGATCACCCAAGATACCCAAAATTCAAGCAACCGAGAATTTATGAAAGAATTTCTACTTTCTGCTCTCGGTCCCCTTTTTTTTACAGCAATTCTTTTTATCCTCTTGGCCATATATATGTCTTACCGGCTTTCCAAAAGCATCACCGGCCCTGTAGAAGGCTTATCCGACTATATTGCCCAGCTCAGGCAAGGAAATTACCATGCCCAATCCTCAGCCTCTCCTATCAGTGAATTTACCTCACTTTCGGACAATCTGACCGTTCTTCGAGATACCCTGGCCAGTCAGGAAGAGACAAGGCTAGAGTACGCCCAAGACATCTCCCATGAGCTGAGGACCCCCCTTACGAACCTCTCTCTTCACATTGAAGCCATGGAAGACGGAGTGATTGCCCCGGATGAAAAGGCCTTGGCGGTTCTAAAATCCAACGTAAACCAATTAACTTCGATCATTAACCGGCTCAGGAAAACTTTTCAGGAGGCCTCCTATACGGCCTCAATTGATCTTCAGCCTCTGGATATATCAGCGAAAACCAGCCGTCTCTTAGATGCCCTTGAACCCATGGTTGAAAAAAAACACGCAAGGATTGAAAGAAATATTGAACCCAAACTCAGTTTAATCACCGATGAAAGGCTCTACAGTCAGGTCTTTAATAATCTTCTTTCCAATGCCATCAAGGCCATTTCGGAAGGAGGATTCATTAAGGTTTCTCTTTCGAAACAAAAAAATCAAATTTATTTAACTGTGGAAGACAACGGTGTCGGCATAAAAAAAGAGTCTCTTCCCCATATTTTTGATCGTTTCTACCGGGTGGACTCTTCTCGAAACCGGGCATTGGGTGGACAGGGGCTAGGACTTTCTATCACCAAAAACTATGTTCACCTTCTGGGAGGGGAAATTTCTGTAGAATCTGAAGAGGGCGTGGGTACCACTTTTACCGTGGCTTTTGAAAAAAAGACGCCCCCGCTGACGGACACTATCGGTTAAAAACGAATCGTCATCGAGGTCTGACTTTGTTTTCCCTCTAAAAAATTTTGGTACTGGTCCAGAAGCAAGAAGACCTGGTCCTTCGACTGAGCCTTGTGAATCAATCCAACAAAATGAGAGGAGGAATGAGCGCCTCGAAGGTACCGGCTTGCTTCCTTTCGCATGACAAGAAGGGCTCTCTTTTCCCCCCGCTCTTCCACTTCCAAGTCATAATGCCTTTTTAGGAGGGAAAAAATCTGGCTGATCCCAGGTTTCTCATAAAAACCCTTCTTCAAGTATTCTTTAATCATCCCAAAGAGAAAGGGGTTTCCAATCGCTCCCCGTCCGATCGCAATCCCATCACAGCCGCTCAGTTCAAAAAGGGCTCGGGCCTCTTCCGGGCAGGTCACATCCCCATTTCCGATGACTGGAATTTGTAAAGCATCCTTAAGCTTTCTTATGGCATCCCAATCTGCCTGGCCTGAATACATGGCTTCTCTGGTCCTGGCATGGAGGGTAATCCGGGACGCCCCCTCCTCTTGGCAGATCTTTCCAATTTCCAGAAAATTGATGCAAGTGTGATCAAAGCCCAGGCGCATTTTCACCGAAACGGGCTTATTGGAGACCTCTACCATTGCTTTGATCAGCTTTTCCACCCTTTTGGGTTCTTTCATCAAAGCGGCCCCATCCCCATTTTTTACAATTTTCGGGGCCGGACATCCCATATTTAAGTCAATTCCGTAAAAATCCTCTCTGGGGTTCAGGGCCTCTTGGATCACCTGGGTAAAAATTTCCGGCTCATGGCCAAAGACCTGGATCCAAACCTCTCTTTCATTTTTTCCTGTTTTTAACAGTTCTTCCGTATTTCGATTTTTGTAAAAGAGGCCTTTAATGGAAACCATCTCGGTAACAGCAAAATCCGCCCCCAGGTCAAAAACAATCGATCGAAAGGGGCGGTCAGAAAAGCCTGCCAGAGGGGCTAGGCCAATGAATTTATTTTCCATAGGTTTTGGCGTTAATGGTTCTTTCATAGATAATTCGAAGGCCGTCTAAACAAAGATCTCGGTCGATGATATTGATAAAGCGGGAACGCTGGGATAAAAGGCCGGAAAAGCCACCCGTTGCAACCACCTTAATTTTATCCTTTTCTGTTTTTTCTAGCTCTCGGATAATATTTTCGGTAAGATGATCCACTAGGCCCAGGTACCCCTGAACAATCCCAATTTGCATAGCTTCGATCGTATTTTTCCCAATCGAATGGTTCAGGTGATTGAGCTCGACCTTGGGAAGCTTTGCCGTTTTTGTGGTTAACCCCTCTAAACCAATATTGACCCCCGGGGCAATGGATCCGCCCAGGTATTCTCCTTTGCTGGAGACAGCCTCATGGGTAATGGCCGTGCCAATATCGACAATAACAAGGGGGCCTCCATATTTTTCGTAACCGGCAACGGCATCGATAATCCTGTCTGCTCCAACGTCTTTAGGGCTTTCAAGGCGAATGGGCATCCCGGTTTTCGTACCTTCCCCAACAATATAGGGATCCAAGGAGAGATACCGATGGCATAAACTTACGAAGGCGTGATTTAATGAAGGCACAACGGACCCGACAATGACATCTTTAATGGAATCAGACTCATAGCCAAAGTGAAGAAGAATCTGCTCTAACTGAATTCCATACTCATCCGAAGATTTTTCCGACCTTGACTGGATCCGCCACTGGTGCTCAATGGTTTTTCCATTGCAAACGCCGAAAGTGATGTTGGAGTTTCCCGCATCAATCACAAGAAGCCTGGATTTAGGCTCTACCTTTTCCATTTTTTTCATAATCATTTCCATTACCCTTTAATCACATTTTTTAATTTTCCCGGCCCGGATTTTACCCAGGGCAAAGATTTTCTCAAAATAAAAGGGGATCGGGTTGAAATTTAAGAATTTTTCCGATCCCCTTTTTGTAAATCTTCATAGGCGGGTAGACCGTAAGCTCCTCGTGCCGTCAAAACCGCATTGACAATGGCCCTTTGGACCGCCTCCGCCGCCAGCATCCCAGCCAAGTTAACATCTGCCGGAATCTTTCCGGATGCCAGGGTAAAAAGAGTATCTCCGTCTGCCAGGGTGTGGACCGGACGAATTGCCCGGGCCATCCCGTCATGGGCAATCTGACTGATTTTTTGTGCCCCGGCCTTATCGAACCTTCCGTTGGTTGCAATGCAGCCGATCGTGGTATTGGTCCCGGTGGCAAGGCACTTCCCCTCCTCCATTTGAAAAAAAGTTTCGGTCGTAGAAATCCGATTTTTCTTTTCATCCACAAGGCCCGCCAAGGGCTTGTTGCCCTGGATAGGATCGAAAACATCCCCCAGGGCATTGACCGCAACCACTGCGGAAACGATCAAACCCCCACACCGTAAGCTGGCCTGGCCCAGGCCGCTTTTCATCGCCCGGCTCATGCCCAAAAGCTTTCCTACGGTTGCTCCGCAGCCCGCTCCGACATTTCCCATAGACTGATCATGGGCGCTGGCTTTTTCTGCTGCATCCCTGCCCATCGAAAGATTGGGCCACCGGTCCTTCCTTCCGACTGGAAGATCAAATAAAATCGCAGAAGGGACAATTGGGACCAGGCCGTAGCCCGTATCAAAGCCCAGGCCCCTTTCTACTAAAAATTCCATAATTCCGCAAGCTGCTTCTAAGCCAAAGGAAGATCCTCCGGCAAGCATCACCGCATTAACCTGAGAGACCTGGTTTTCTGGCCGAAGTAAATCAGTTTCACGGCTGCCTGGGGCCCCTCCCCGGACATCTACCCCGCCCACCGTGCCCAGAGGGGCGATGGCGACGGTACATCCGGTCCCCCATTCTTCATTTTGACTGTGTCCCAGGAGAAAACCAGGAACATCCGTAAAAAATCCGGGATAAAGCGCATTCATTTTATTTGTCCTTCAAAATTATTTACCTATCCTGGCTGGCTTGGGCGTTTTGCCTGGATGTTTTCTCTATTTCATTGACCTTCTTTGCTTTTAAGCTCGCCCGAATAAGCCCGATAAAAAGAGGATGGGGCGCATTCGGCCGAGACCGAAATTCCGGATGAAACTGGGAAGCCACGAAAAAAGGATGGTCCGGCCTCTCCAGGATCTCCTGAAGGTTCATAGAAAGCTTCTCCCCGGAGAAAATTAAGCCTGCCTGCTCTTTTAAAGACTCAATATATTTATTGTTGACTTCATACCGGTGGCGGTGTCTTTCGACAATATCCGACCGCCCATAGAGACGGTGGGCCAGGGTCCCTTCCTTGACATGACAGTCCTGATTTCCCAGCCTCAAGGTGCCGCCAATATCGGTCACCCCCTCCTGACTGTCTAAAAGGCGCAGAACCGGAGCGGAACTTTTGGGATCAAATTCAGTCGAGTTGGCATCCTTTAGATGAAGCTGATTTCTTGCCGCTTCAATGACGGCAATCTGCAGGCCCAGACAAATTCCAAGGTAGGGGACCTGGTTTTCCCGGCAATACTTGGCAGTCAGGATCATCCCCTCTACTCCCCGGCTTCCAAAGCCGCCAGGAATTAGGATTCCGTCCATCTCCTGGAGCGTTTCTTCAATATTTTCTTCCGTAAGCGAGCCAGAATCTACATACTCCACCTCTACCTCAACGCCCAGATTATAGCCGGCGTCTCGAAGGGCTTCATAAACCGACAGATAGGAATCATGAAGTTCCGTATATTTCCCCACCAGGCCGATGCGAACCTTTTTATCCGCCTGCTTAAACTTCTCGCACATCTGTTTCCAATCGGAAATGTGATTGGCTTTCGGTTTGAGGCCAAAGTACTTCAGGATAAACTGATCTAAGCCCTGGTCATGGAAGACCAGAGGAACTTCGTAAATCAAATCGACGGTTTTTGATTCAATAATCGCTTCTCTGGGAAGGTCGCAGAAAAGAGCAATTTTGTTGAAGACTTCCTCCGTAATGGGAAGTGAGGCCCGGAGAATATAGACATCCGGCTTAATCCCATAGCTCATTAACTCCTTGAAGGAGTGCTGGGCTGGTTTTGTTTTCAGTTCGTCGGAACCCGGAATCGTTGGGATCAGAACAGTATGGATGAAAAGAACATTGGAAGGATCCGCCGAGTGAATCTGTCGGATCGCCTCAAAGAAGGGCTGAGATTCCATATCGCCCACAGTCCCACCAATTTCAGTAATAATAAAGTCGGCCCCGGATTCTTCCTCGACAGAATAGACCTTCTTTTTTATCTCATCGGTCACATGGGGGATGACCTGAACCGTTTTTCCATCATAGAGGCCCGCTCGCTCCTTATGGAGAACCGTATCATAAATTAATCCGCTGGTAATAGAGGAGTTCTTCGTCAGCTCGACATCAATAAAGCGCTCATAGTGACCTAGGTCTAAGTC
>CAMYOR010000001.1 GCA_947278105.1 uncultured Tissierellia bacterium | reverse complement strand
GTGCTTCCTCCAAGGCGGACATTGCCTGTAAAGAGGCGATTGAAGCGGCGATCCGCAATCACTACCGAGATAACCGGCTGGACACATCCTGCGTAAAGCAGGTGTCCGACGAGTTCGGCTACGAGCGGATGCTCCGCGTCTTGGCCAACACCGTCCGGCAGAAGGATTGGGACGGGCGCATTTCACGTGACAATAAAGTGTGGGCGCAGACCATTCCGATCTACGCCAATCCAGATGGCTGGGGGCAGGACCGCAATGTTTATTTTGTTGTGGAATCACACCCCGGCCTGACGGATTTATTCGTAACGCAGGCAAGAAAAGAGTATGCAAGAGAGCGGGAAAAACCAAAGGAACGGGATTCTGTTCTTGCGAAACTCCGAAAACCAAAGGTGGAGCCCTCTATAAAGGCTCCGTCCCCGAAGGTAAAGGGGCAGGAGCTGGAGCCATGAAGAAGCGGATACGGAACCGGCAGATCATTTTTTGGGTCTCACCTGTTGAGGAAGCAATGATCGCGGAGCGTATGTCCCAAGTTGGGACGAAGTCGCTCAGCGCCTATCTGCGTAAGATTGCTATTGACGGCATGATAATCAACCTGCAAATCCCGGAGCTGAAGGAGATTATTTCTCTCCTGCGTAGATGCAGCAACAGCCTGAATCAGATTGCCAAGAGGGCAAATTCCACAGGCCGCATTTATGACGCGGAAATGGAGCAGATACTCCAAAATCAGGAAGAATTATGGCGGGCCGTGAATGAGATACTTCGCAAACTGTCTGCGATTAAGTAAGGGGACAGAGCTCCTTGACATGCTTGAAGTGTTATCATTTTACAGCTACAATGTGGGCAGAACCGGAAAGGAGGTCAGAGAGATGAAGATCATTTTGAAGATATTGTTTGCCCCCATCATCATTGTGCTTGCTGTTGTGACCTGGTTTCTGACCTTCCTTGTGCAAGCGTCAGGCACCATCTTGGGCATTGTCAGCGCACTGCTTGCAGTCCTCGGCGTTGCCGTAATGATTCTGGACAACACCAAGAACGGGATCATCGTGATTGTGATTGCGTTCCTGGTCAGCCCCTACGGAATCCCTCTGTTGGCGGCAAAGCTGGTCGGCCAGCTCCACAGGTTCCGGCTGTGGCTGAAGGATACGATTTATGGGTGAGCACGAAAATACAGACCGGCACGGAGCGTAACTGCTTCGTGCCGGCTTTTCGTTTTGATTAACTTTTGCCACAACGGAGACAAAAGGCTTAATGCCCTTTGCTCTTCTGCTTGCGCTTTTGCTGCTTCAGGTCAAACTGACGCTGCTTTTCCGCCTCCTTTTGTTCCTTGCTTTTTTGTTTGCGTTCGGTTTTGGATTCCTCAAACTGCAATTGTAAAGCTTGCTGTGATTTTGTCCCGATACCGCTGTTCTGCATCTGCTTTCTTGCATTTCTCTGTCTGCGTTTCGGATTGTCGGCAACTTGCTTTACATCAGTGGAGACGGGCGGGCTGAATTTGAGTTCATAGTAGTGGTGAAGAATGAAGTCATATACTTCATAATCCTTCGGCTCTGCGCCAAATGTGACTTTGGATACTGTCAGCTTTCCGTTCTCGATCCGCTCAAACACTCCGACCCAAAAGGGCGGGTCGAAAAACACGGTTAGCTTACCGCTTGCCTGTTCCATAAAACCCCTCCTTAGATGTGGTACAGGCAAAGAACGGACAACCCAAGGAGGGAGGTTAGCATTATGGATCAAAGCTACCGCAATGTCTATGAGCTGCTTCCGGTTTCGGTGTTTAAGGCTGCCCACGCCGGAGACTCCATGGCAATGGACAAGGTGCTCAGGCATTATGAACCCTACATCAGTAAGCTCTGCACAAGAAAGCTCTATGACGAATACGGCAGAGCACATCATTGCCTTGATGAGTACATGAAGCGCCATCTGGAGATCAAGCTCATAACTGCCATTCTGAACTCGATGGAGTTTGAATGATGGAATCAATCTCAAGCAGAGATTGGCTTACCCCTTTCCCCAACCCTGCTTGAAGTGATGAAGGGACCTTGACAAAGAAAGCCCGGCGGGAGGCTGTCGGCGCAGTATAGGGCAAATCGGATACGTTCCTTTTGCGCCGAGCCGGGCGACGGGTGCGCCATGACGCTTTCTCTTTATGGAAGGCCGAGCGATCTACACAGCGCCGTAAAACAAGCGTAGTGGCTTTGTGGGCGACGACAGCGCAAAAGGCATAATGATACTCCCGCGTTGAACGCCCACACAGCATTGCGCGGCGCACCCACAAGCATGGGACGAGGTGAAACTCCTGTGAGGCTGCCGCTGACAGCCGTCCGATCAAAGCCCATTTTATGTATAAACCGTAAACAATAAATGAGACACATGCAGAATTGATGGGCCCGTGGTATGATGATCGCGGAAGTCATTTTAAGTTCATTGATTCTGCTTGTGCCGTGGAAAGGAGGACATTGTGTGCCAGGCAAAAAACAATGAACAGGGCCGTGTCCCCAACAAAAGGACTTATACAGTCGAGGAAATCGCTGAGCTCCTTGGAATTGGCAGAACTTCGGCGTATGCTCTTGTGAAAGAGGGACATTTCAAGGTTGTGCGTATTGGTAATGCCATTCGCGTTTCAAAAAGGTCTTTCGATGCGTGGCTTGACGAACAGACATTTTAGTCACGAAAGGAAGGTCAAGCATGGCTTCAATTATCAAACGCAAGAAATCTTACTCTGTTGTTTATAACTACACCGACGAAAATGGAGAGACGAAGCAAAAGTGGGAAACGTGGCATACCCACAAGGAGGCGCTGAGGCGCAAGGCGGAGGTTGAGAACCAGCAGAATAACGGGACGTTTATCCCCCAAAACTATCAGAAGGTCTCTGAGTTCCTGTATGATTTTGTTTGTACCTATGGGGAGAAAAAATGGGGTGTCTCCATGTATGACAGCCAGACGGCGTTGATTGCCAATTACATCAACCCGATCATTGGCGACATGGATATTCAGGAGATCACCCCACGGGTGGTTGATAAGTACATCCAGACGCTTCAAAAGACCCCCTGTGTGTCAACCAAGACCAGGAAGGCCAAAGATACCTTTGTGTCTGACAAGACGATTGAAAAGATTATCAAGCTGCTGCGCTGCGCCTTTAAGCAGGCTGTTCGCTGGGAGCTGATCGGCAGGAATCCCTTTGACAATACGGTTCTTCCCAGAACAGAGTATGCCAAGCGGGATATATGGGACACGGAAACGATCCGGAAGGCGTTGGACAATTGCCACGACGGAAAGCTCTATGTGGCCATGAATCTGGCGTTTGCCTGCTCCATGCGGATGGGGGAGATCCTCGGCCTGGCATGGAGAAATGTTCACATTGAGGATGAGGACATCGCACGGGATAATGCCTACGTCTATATTGAACAGGAGCTTGCCCGTGCTTCCAAGAGGGCAATCGAGATGCTGGGAGAGAAAGACATCTACCACATCTTCACTCCGCTCATGCCGAACACCAGCACCCGTGTGATCCTGAAAAAGCCTAAGACGGACTCTAGTGTGAGAAAGATTTGGCTACCTAAGACGTTGGCCTACATTCTCAGGGAATGGAGGAAGTCGCAGAACGAGCTGAAAGCCTTTCTGGGGGACGAATATCAGGACTTTGATCTTGTGATCGCCCTCCCGAACGGAAGGCCGTGTGAGGAAAGGATCATCAACAAGGAGTTTGCTCTCTTAAAGGAGAAAGCAGAGCTCCCCAATGTGGTCTTTCACTCCCTCCGGCATTCCAGCACTACCTACAAGCTGAAACTCAACCACGGCGACCTGAAGGCCACACAGGGCGATACCGGACATGCGGAGATCGACATGATTACGAAGGTGTACGCGCACATTCTCGATGAAGATCGGAAGATCAACGCGCAGAAGTTTGAAAGTGCTTTCTATACCAACGCCAATCCTGATCTGCGCCATGTGACGGCTCCGCCGGAGCCGCAGGCTGTGCAGACGGTTGACCTTGCGGCGCTCATTGAGCAGCTTCAGCAAAACCCGGAGCTGGCGAATACCCTTGCCACGCTGATTGCGGGCTCAAAAGGCTCCAATTAGCAAATGAGCCAAAATTCTTAGCAAGCCTTCGATTTTCGTTCATCTCCAATTAGCAAAATATACATCGCAGCAAAAGTTTATTCATAGGCCGCCTCCGGGCGGCAGGACAAGATGCATTGAGCCCATGAGACCAACAAAAAAGCTGCAAACCCTTGAAAACAAAGGCTTGCAGCGGATTGTCTGGCGTCCCAGGCGCGACTCGAACGCGCGGCGTTTCGCTTAGGAGGCGAACCCTCTATCCAACTGAGGTACTGGGACATATTCAATTTTATGCGGCTTTTGGATTCGAACGACCTGCCGCTTAGGAGGCGTGTGCTCTATCCAGCTGAGCTATATGGACGTGTCTGATATGTGATTATAGCCCGATCAAAATCGAACTGCAATCCCTTATTTAGTTTTTTTGAGGTGACCGTTGTAACGCAACCTTAGGAGGGAGACGCTCTATCCGACTGAGCTAATGCTGCCGATGAATCTTTCCGGTCATTCAACCGGGAATGGTTCTTATTCTATACAATAAAATGATTCTTTTCAAAGACCTTTTTTCATTGCCATTCCTCGATATTTTCATTCATCATTTTTATGACAATCCGGCCAAAAGGAAATTTCGCCCCCTATAAGCAGAATCCTTGAAGGGCAAAGCACGGATTGATATAATAAAAAAATCATTGAATCTTTTTAGCAGAGACGGTGCGGAAGTCCCATCCGCGGCGTTTTAGGGCTTTAAGAAATACATCTTATCAGGAGGAACCATGAAAAAATATAAAACCAGTGATATCCGAAACGTCGCCCTGGTGGGCCACAGCGGTTCCGGAAAAACCAGTCTGACGGAAGCGCTCCTTTACTTGACCGGAGCCATTCAACGTCCCGGAAAGATCGAAAACGGATCGACCGTTTCCGACTTTACAAAAGAAGAAATCGACCGGGCCATTTCCATCAGCCTGAGCCTTTTGCCGGTGGAATGGAAAAACAAAAAAGTGAATCTTTTGGACGCCCCCGGTTACTTCGACTTTGCCAGCCAGGTTTTAACCGCCCTTAAAACCGCAGAAAGCGCTTTGATGGTCATTGACGCTTCCGCCGGCATCGAGGTCGGAAGTGAAATTTATTGGAATTATACCGAAAAGATCAGCCTTCCCCGCATTATCTTCCTGAACAAGATGGATAAGCCGCACGTCAACTTTAACGAAAGAATTTCCGAACTCCACCAGCAATTTGGCAAGAAGGTTCTTCCCTTAACCCTGACCATCGGATCCGGAGAAAGCTTTGAGGGCCTGATCGACATCATGGACCGGAAGGCCTACAAATACAATGGAAACAAAGCCGAAGAAATTTCGATTCCCGATGGCCGCCAGGAAGAAATCCAAGCCGCTTATGAGGAATTGGTTGAAGTCATCGCCATGTCCGATGACACCCTGATGGAAAAATATTTTGAGGGGGAAGAATTCACCGAAGAAGAAGTCCGCAAGGGCATGACCAAGGCCATTACAACGGGCCTGGCGGTTCCCCTGATCGCCGGCTGCGCCTCCACCGGCGCCGGCGCCGACCTTCTTTTAGACGCCATCACCCAATACCTGCCCGCACCGGATAATGCCGATGCCAACTCCGGTTTCCGCGTTCTGGAAGGCGAAGCCCAGCCCATGGATCCCGCTTCTCCTGTGAGCGCGGCCGTCTTTAAGACCTCCATTGACCCCTATGTGGGCAAGATTTCCTATCTCAAAGTCCTCTCCGGCACCCTTGCCAAAGGCGAGGTCTATAATGCGACCAAAAAAATCAAGGAAAGACCCGCCGGAATGTTTTTCCTCCGCGGCAAGGAACAGATTGAAACAAGCGAAATCGTAGCCGGCGATATCGGAGCCCTTTCCAAGCTCGAAAAGACCGAGACCGGAGATACCCTCTCTGATCCCGCAAAGCCGGTGGTCTATAAGCCAATGAAGCTTCCCGAGCCAACCCTTACCTTCGCCATTGTCGCCGATTCCAAGGGAGACGAAGACAAAATGAGTCAGTCCCTGGCAAAGCTTGCTCAGGAAGATCCGACCTTCGCCATTGAAAACAATCAGGAAACCAAGCAGCTCCTGATCTCGGGCCTGGGGAACGTCCAGCTGGAATCCATGATCAGCCGCCTGGCCTCCGATTACGATGTCCATGTCCACCGGGTCCCCCTGATTATCCCTTACCGTGAGACCATCCGAGGCACCTCCGAGGTCCAGGGCCGCCATAAAAAACAGACCGGCGGCGCGGGACAGTTTGGCGATGTCTGGGTCCGCTTTGAGCCCATTGAAGAAGGCTTTGAGTTTGCAGAAGAAGTCTTCGGCGGCTCCGTCCCCAAGAACTACTTCCCCGCCGTACAAAAAGGTCTTGAAGAGTCTCTGGAATCCGGCCCCCTGGCAGGCTATCCCGTCACCGGCCTTCGCGCCGTCCTCTACGATGGGTCCTACCACCCGGTCGACTCCAATGAAATGGCCTTTAAGCTGGCGGCAAAGCTGGCCTTCAAAAATGGTCTGCCCAAGGCAAAGCCCGTCCTTCTTGAGCCGGTCATGGCCCTCAAGATCACCATTCCCGATGCCTATCTCGGCGATGTCATGGGAGATATGAATAAGCGCCGGGGCCGAATCCTGGGAATGGAACAGGATGCGAGCGGAAACCAGGTCGTCAACGCCGAGGCCCCCTATGCCGAAATCACCGAATACGCCATTGACCTACGGTCGATGACCCAGGGCCGGGGCTCCTTCACAATGGAATTTAAGGCCTATGAACAGGCCCCCAATGAAATTGCAGAAAAGATCATTGAAGAATCCAAGAAAGAAGCTGAAGAATAATTTTTATTTATTAGCGAAAAAAGAACAATCTTGACAATTTAAATCCAATTAAGCTGGCATTTCAAAAGTAAGCGGAGATGCCGGCTTTTTTTATTCTTGACCATATAATTTTAACATTTGTCTAAATGCGGAGTATAATGGTAAATAATGTATCTGGTGAAATAGCCTTCCAGATAATCAAAGAATCAATAAGAAACAACTGAAAAAAGCAAAATTAAGAAATGAGCAACCTATTATTGCAGACCATAAAAACATTCTTATATAGGCTTAAACAAGAGTTTGAATTTGAAATGGAGATGAAGTAAGGATGCAACCGAAGAAGTGGAGTCGAATTTTTGCATTTCTATTAGCTCTTATGCTGCTGCTTTCTTTTAGCGGGCCGGCCTATGCAGCAGGCTTTACGGTGGGAAAGCCCACGAAAGAAAAGGCAGATTCGTTTATGGATGCTTTTAAAAAGTTTTCCGACGATCTTTCTGCGCTTGTTGAACAAAACAAAGACAGCAAATCCTATATCAAGAAAAGCAAAGGGGATCCATCAGATAAAAAAGGAAAGTCCCTTTTGAATCTGGATCAGCTTAATCTTGACAAGCTTAATCTGGATCAACTGAATCTCGACAAATCTAATCTGGATAAACTGAATCTTGATAAATCAGGTCTGGATAAACTGAATCTCGATAAAGCAAATCTGGACAAGCTCAATATCGAAAAGCCAGATTTAGACAAGCTCAAACTGGATAAATCGAAATTAAATAATATCAATAAAGATAGTCTGCCCTTAGATAAACTGAATCTTGATAAACTAAACCTTAATCAGCTCAACCTTGACCATCTTTTCGACTCGGGCAAGGCATCTTCGAAAACGCCAGCTAAGAGTCCCCCGATGAGAGGAGGCAATGAGCCGGAATTTGTGATCGATGCAAACGGCCTTTTAACAAAATGGAATAAGCCCCTTGGTTTTACCGGCGTCTTAACCATCCCAGATAATGTAATAACCATTGACGCCCATGTTTTTCAGAACAAGGGAATCAAAGAAGTCAACATGGGAAAAAATGTCCAAAAAATTGGAAAATACGCGTTTTCGGATAATGAAATCAATAAGATAAATTTTGATCCTGCCAATCAGGTTCTGGGGGAAATTGAAGAAGGAGCCTTTCGTAATAACCTCCTTAAAGATCTAACACTGCCGGACACCGTGAAAACGATTGGAATATCTTCCTTTCGAAACAACAAATTACAAACGCTAAACCTAGGCAAGGTTGAAAGAATTGATGACGAAGCCTTTCGCAATAACGACTTAGTGGAAGTCAATATTCCGGATACGGTGACTTTCTTTGGACAAAATGTCTTCCTCGACAATAACCGCTATGTCAAAATCATTACAAAAAATAATATTGTTAAATCCGTGACGACCCCGGATCATTTTGGCTATATCGTTAATCCTGTTCAGATAAAAGTAAATTTTATTGACAAAGCCACCGGACAAAAACTGATCGCCAGCAAAATTTTAGGAAATGATCTCTCGAACCCGGGGGAAGTGTTTGAGGCGGGCGTTGAGCAAACGTATATTCCTGAAAAAATTTTTGGATATATGCCGGAGGAAGATGAGTATGTATTTACCCCGGAAGTTAGCGAGAATGAGTATTACGAATTAACCATCAATTATACAAAATGCAAAGAGCCTACGCTTGAAATTGGCACGATCAGCCTTGCGCAAAACGAAACAGTCGATAAGGCGAAGCTGCTCTCTTATGTTGAGCTGGCAAGGGATGCAAGAGGAAAGGATCTAAAAGATAAAGTAACCGTAAGTCCGGAAACAGTAGATACCAGTCATATTGGCACTCTCACGGTCTATTACTCCGTCACAGACGCATCGGGAATGTCAAAAACGGTGGCAGCTCCCGTGACTGTTGTTGCGAACGGACCAGCAGTAGAAGTGGGCGGCGGCTGGACCGTCGGCGATTTTATTTTTTCAAAATCTGGAACGGGAGCCGTTGATAATAACGATGGGAATTATGTAGTGGGCTTTTCAGCTGCGGGCTTGGAAAAGCTTAAAACCAATAAAAACCTATATCTGCCGCAAACAAATTATGCGGGAAAGCCGGTAAATGCGGTCGGCCAGGGGGCATTTTATGGTTCGTCCATTGAAAGCCTGGTTATTCCGGCCGAGGTAAAAACCATCGAATCAGCGGCCTTTGCTTCTTCTATGAATTTAAAAAACGTTGTGGCAAACGGGGTGGAAAAAATTGTGGTAGGAGAAAAACCCCAGGATGATAACGGAACCTTTACCAATCAAAATAATCAAGTAGTCAAGCAAAATGAAGGCGCATTTACCAAGTGCTCCCAATTGGACCTGGTGTCCTTTCCTTCGTTAAACAATATTAATGAGAACCGCACTTTTCAGTCATGCACCTCCTTGAAAACAGCAAACCTGCCGGCGTTAAGGACCCTTGAAGGCAACAGTACTTTTAATAGCTGTTCCGCCTTGACAAGGCTGGATTTTCCAAAGTTAGAGGCGATCACCGGCAATGAAACATTTAAAGGCTGCATCGCCTTAGAGACGACGGATTTTCCGAAGTTAAAGACGATCATTGGAGATTCTACGTTTAAGTTTACGTATCCTGAAGAACCCGCCTTGAAGGCGCTTAGCTTTCCTGCCTTGACGGAGATTTCGGGGGGGAACACGTTTGATGGCTTAATTCAATTAGAGACCCTGACCATGCCTGTCCTTAATAAAATTGAAAATGGGGGCTCAACATTTGCTGAGACAAAATTAACAGAGGTGAATTTTCCCGCTCTAACGAAAATGGAAGGGGGAAATTTGTTTGAATCCTGTTATAAGCTGGAGACGGTAACCCTCCCCGCCCTTACGGAAATAGCGAATAGTAATTTATTTAACTTTTGTGGAAAATTAACCACGCTGAACCTCCCCGCCCTGGAGAGGATAAGTGGAAATAATGTCTTTTACAGCTGCAAAATGCTGCCCAAAAGGTTAGATTTTCCAAAATTAAAAGAAATTACAGGAAAGGATATTTTGAGGAATACAGGTCAATACGGGTCAATCGGCAATTTCTTTGAAATTTATGGGGATCCGAGCGTGGCGATGGAGTGCAGGGAAAACTGGGTTTTAAACCCGAAAACGGACCCAAGCTTAGGAACGGAGATTACCGATGAAGATATTCGCTGGAAGGACAAAAATGCCGGAATTATGGAGGGCCTGACCAATACCGGAATGATGAAGCTGAACAATGCAGGCGGTCATCTGGTCCTTCCAAGCACAGTCAAAAGCTTTTCCGAGAAAACCTTCTTTGATTGGACCCTTTTAAAATCTATTAAAGGGGATGGAGTTGAGAAGATAGAAGCAAATTCCGTCTTTGAAAGCTGTAAAAACTTAACCAGTGTATCTTTTCCCTCCCTAAAAAAAATAAATGGTTTAGATGTTTTTAAAAACGCAAAGGACTTAACAACGGTATCCCTGCCCGCCCTCCAATCGGTAAGTAGTGCAGGGGACCCCTTTGGAGGGAACCTATTTTATGGATGCTCGGCTTTGACCGAGGTAAGCTTCCCCGCCCTAACCACTATAATTGGGAATTCTACTTTTGGAGAATGCCAATCTTTAACGAAGGCAAGTCTTCCTGCCCTCAAGTCCATTGTAGGCAATAAAACGTTTTATATGGACCAAAAATTGTCTGAGGTGGACCTTTCTTCCCTTGAATCTCTATTAGGGGATCAGACATTTTATGATTGCCAGGCCTTGACAAAGCTAAGCTTTCCGGCCCTTCAAAGCTTAGGGGATGCCTCCCATTCTGGGGAGCAGTCATTCGCCAACTGCAACCATTTAAAGGTTTTGGAGACCCCCAATTTAAAAACCGTGTACGGAGAGAACCTTTTTCCTGGAGATGCTGGTGGGCCTGTGCCCTTGGAAAAGTGGGTTATCTCCGATGCCCTCATGAATGAAACCTATAAAGCCGAACATCCTGGAGATTTTTCAAAAATGCTGGATTCTCTTATGTACAAGAACGATGGGTCTTGGACATATCCTCCGAATAAATGCATCATTTATACGGTAAATCGCACGAATCCCAATGGTTTTAACGGAGAAACGGACCGCTACATTTTAAATCCTTCTCAGATTACCTTTCATTATATTAACGAAGAGGGGGAAGAGCTCTATCCTTCCAAGACGGTCGAAGTCGGAATGGAAAATTCTTATACGCCGGCCTTTTATCCGGAAATCCCCGGCTATAAAACTCCGCCGATTCAAAGCGTTGACCTTTCCGGGAATCCGCCCAAAATAGACGTTCAGGTGATTTATCATAAATATACGGAGAGTGATATCAATACTTATAATGAACGGACAGGGAAAATTGGTTTTCGCCAGTACTATCAGCAGCCGGGGGTGGAAAAGTATAAAATTGGAGATCCGATGACCTCCAGAGTTTCTTTTAAAATTTCAGGCTATGCAGCAGAGTTATCCGGGGGAAAGATTAAGATTTATTTTGATACGGATGTTGTGGACCCTTCGAACATCAGCTGGGATAAACCCGATTTAGTTGACTCCATAGACGTAGACCAAGAAAAAGGGGTGCTGACGGTCAACCTGAAAAATATGCAGGGGGGCGATGATATTGATTTCCCCATCACCTGGCATTTTAAAAAGTTTGTCACCCCACAAGATACTCCCTACCCGTGGGTCGCAAAAATTTTCGGCAATAACGGGGACCTTTTTACAATTGCCGATCCCCTGACCTTCACCGGTTACTATAATAATCCGGTTTTTCAAAAAAAGCATCCGGGCGGCTTTTATGGGTATGTGGAAACCACGGAATTTGACCAAGACGGCGGCCTAAAAAGAGAGGAAAAGCTGATTTATACCTTTGACCTTTCCCAACTTGAACGCAATATTGGAGAATTTGAAATTACGGATATCCTGCCTACCTATACAAATAAGGAAGGGCAGCTGTTGACCGCGGAGTTTGTCCCAGAAGAAAATCCCCTCTGGGTTTTAAGCGCCGACAAAAAGACCGTGACCTATATAGGAGATGCAAAAAATTCGACCGATCTTGAAATGCCGGCTCTTGTTTTAAGGGTCCCCGGAGCCAGGGAATTTGCAAATATTCAAAATACAGCAAAGCTGCGTTTGCATCCCTATGGCGCAACACAATATGAAAAAGACATGAATTTGGCAGCCAGGGCCGTTCATTATTACTGCAGGCCCCTTGCCTCCGGAGAAATTATCAAAAAGAAAATTTCGATGCCCCATATGTCGCCTATTGAGGGACAAGCCTATTTTTATGATGTTAACCAGGAGCGAAATCTGGAATTTCAATGGAACATCTATTTTAATTTTGATGGGACGAAAATAGAAAAAAACGATCGAGCCGAGTGGAAAATCAAAGATTTCAATCTGGATAATAGGATGTATTATACAGGAATTGAAGTTCCTGATTTCTTACGGGGAGCAAAAATTTCTCTCTACGAGAACAATACGAAATTATATGAACAGATTCTGGACAATTCCGACCGTTTCACCATACCGGAACCCCTTCAAAGGCGGGTAAGTTCTATTGCTCTCAGTCAAAAAAATGGGTTGGAGAACTTAACGATGACCCGATTTTCCGTTTATACAAAGCTTCGGGATCCGGATGCCCTTCGCTTTGATGAGACGCCCAATTCGACGGGAAATGAATTTCCGAATGAGCTGCAGGTTGACGTCGTTCAAAAATCTGGAAATACGCAGACTTATTCAGACCGTGATTCTTTAGCCCTTAGAAAGTTTGATCAAATCGTAAAGGTGAGCAAGGATACCACCTTTAGAAATGACGCAGGTCCAAATAATCCTTTGAAGCCGGGAGAGAGTGGTTCGTATCTGTTAAGGGTACAAAAAGTTTCGGATTTGATCGAGGAGCCGCTCAAAGATTTTGAACTCATCGACCTTCTGCCAAAGGGCCTGGGAATTAAAGAGATCACGCTCTCGGATGAGTTTAAACAATCGGTGACCCACCGGTGTGAAATTCAGGAAAATTATATGGGGACCGGTCAAACAGCCGTGATTTTCCGCTCCGATAATCTGGCCCTTTCTTATCCGGAAAGAATATTGGTCAAGGGTGCCTACGGGGAGTTTTCCAATATTGCAGAAATCAAAGTTCAAATTGATGAAACCGTAGCCGAGGGAGACTTAAAAAATGAGGCTTTCCTTTGGATCAGCAACCAAAAAGTCACCTTGGCCAATCCCGAGGCCGATCCAAGGCTGGGCCCAAAGGAGTGGTCAAAGGATTCGGTGACCCGGCCAGTCGTAAGGGCCAAGCAGCTGATTGGGCGAAAGTACATTAGTAAAGATAAAAATTACTGGTCCAAGGAGGGAATCGTAACCGACTCGCTGGATCCCTTCTGGTATAAACTCTCGGTCATCAATAATACGGACCATGAGCGAAAAAATAACGTGATTATTGATATTCTGCCTTTTAACGGGGATACTGCCATGGTTGAAGATCAGCAGGGAAATCGGGTCCCAAGAGGTTCAGAATTCAGCAACACCTTTGATCCCGCTCGTGCGGTTGAAGTCCCTCCCGGCTATCAGATCAAGTATTTAAACGAGCAAGTGCCACCGTTTACAGGAAAATTGGAGGATGCTGAGGGAACATGGAATTGGCAAGATCAGCCCTCGCAAGCGACAACGGCAATTAAGGTAAGCGCAGAGAACAATACCTCTTTAGGAAGCCAAGAGAGCCTGGATATTCTCATCCCAATGAAAGCGCCCGACAATCAGGCCCTTTCTCTCTCTGGAAAGAGGGCCTATAACACCTTTGCCAGAAAAGATGATATCACGACCTCTTTCCTTGAACCCAACCGTGTCTATAACGAGATGTCTACCCCAACGGGGACGGTCAGTCTCACGAAAAAAGGCTGGAAATCATTGACAGAAAAAGTGAATCTTCAAGGCGCTGTTTTCGGTCTTTGGGATCAGGCGGGAAACTTTATCGAACAAAAGGAAACGGATGTAAACGGCCAATTGAGCTTTACCATCTCAGATTTAAGTAAGGACTATGAAATTCGGGAAATCAAAGCGCCGGATGGCTATAAGAAAATTGATCAGGTTTATCCTGTGAAAGGGGCGGACCTCTTAGCAAGGCCAGGCTATCAGATTGACCTTGGAGAGATCATCGACCCGAAATCCTGGACTCCATTGGAACCGATTAAAGGAAACTTAAAACTCCATAAAGTGGATAAGGAGAATGCCCCCTTAGTGGCCGTCTGTTTCCATCTCCAAGGGCTGGACAAGTGGAATAAATATATTGACCGCAAGGGATGGACAGATCAAAATGGAGATCTGACTTTTGAGGACCTGGAACATGGACAATACCGTCTCACTGAGATCCCTTATAATAGTCTGACTCCGATGAGCGAAAAAACCGTCTCCATCCATCAGGGAGAAAATAGCCTTCCTGAAAATGGGGGAACGATTACCAACGACAAAGGCCGTTTGCATTTGGTAAAACTTGGAATCCTAGATGATAAGTCGGGTAAGCCGGTGATAAACCTAGGGCCTAGCGATGGAATAACAGGATCTGAACTTCAGGGAGCAAAGTTTGAGCTGTATCAGGGAACCGTGAAAGTTGCCGACCTGACAGCAGATGCTCAGGGAGAAATTATTTATGATAATTTAGACCTAGATACGGTTTATACCCTTAGAGAGACAACTGCCCCGGCGGGTTACGACACCTATCAAGGCGATATTAATTTTAAGATTGATAAAACAGGGCGGCTTCTAACGGCGGGGGGAGAGAACTTTCCAACGAACAATCTTTATGTGCCGGACCTTAGAACGAAACTGAAGTCAATCGTCATCGTAACAAAGAAGGATGAAAATGGAAATTTGTTAGCGGGAGCCAAGTTCGGCCTTTATAAAAAAAATAATAATAATGAGTTTGAGCTCATTGACCAGGAAACCGCTGATGTGAACGGAAAAGCTCAATTTGTAGATTTATCCGGCGGAATCTATCAGCTCAAGGAAGAGACGGCGCCCCTAGGCTATTTCCTGTCGAATGAAGTAAAAACATTTACGGTGGATGATTATCAGACAAAAACATTCGAATACGAATATACGGATAAGATTTTGAAACAAAGGATCCGAAAGATCAGCTATTTGGGGAAGAACCTAACCGAAGAGCAGGCGAATAATATCATAGCAAGCGAACCATCGGCGGTTAAAGAGAAGAATGGAGATTTCTATGACGTTTATCTGCCTCTCGCGGGCGTAACCTTTAAACTTAAAGACTCGGCAAGCTCACAGATTCTGGGAACCTATACTACGGGTCAGGACGGCATCCTTCCGATCGATCCCATGACCCTGGATACATCTAAGAACTATGAACTGATCGAAACGCAAGCCCCCAATGGGTATGAACCCAAAATAAGCCCGATTCTCTTGAACCTCAAGGATCAAAGCCTTCTTACGGGCTTTGACGGAACGTTTAATATCACAATTGAAAACAGGCCGATTAAGGGAAGAATTACGGTTTCGAAGTTCAAAAATAAGGATAAAGAGCCCTTGGCGGGAGTTACTTTTGCATTAATGGATGAGAACGAGGAAATCATCAAAACGGCAATTTCAGATAATAGCGGGGATGCCCACTTTGATGATTTGCCCCTTGGCACCTATAAGATAAAAGAAACGAAGGTTCCCTCCGGATATGTACTCAATAGTGAAGTAAAAACGGTGGTATTGGATAACGAGGATAGGGTCAAGTTTGTCAGTTTTTATAACGATTCGGTAGAACTGCCGAGTTCTGGCCTTCATAAAAATCAGATTGTCTTCCTGTTTATGACAGCTCTTCTTACTGGCGGCGCGTATCTTCTCTCATCGAAGAGAACCAATAAGTTTTTTGATCTTTCTTAACTTTTGGCAGGGAAGAACCAGAAAAGAAGTTTAAGAAGGGATAAAACTATCGAAGGATAAGGAGATAGGGGCTTGTTTTTAAGCCCCTAATCGTCTTTATCCGGGTGGGGTGCGATGAAAAAAAAGCTTCTTGCAGGCATCATCTTTGCTTTTGTTCTTGTTTTCGCAGGATATTCCTTATTTCTTTTGCGTTTTGTCTCCAGGAAACAAGAAAAGGATCGGATTGAGGCTTTTTCAAAAAGTCTGCGGGAGAAAAACGGACCCGAGGCTCCCTCAACCTTGCCGGCGGACGGGGACAAAAAGTCCGTTCAAGGAGTCTTATATGTTCCGGCCATTGACTTAGAACTTCCCTTATATAAGTACAGCGGCCAATACGCTCTTACCTATGGAGCAGGAATTTTGCAGGGAGACCTGTCGGCAAAAAAAGGCCAGCATTCGATCGTTACCAGCCATAATGGGGAGATTTTGCGAGATCTTTTTACGAATTTAATTAGGTTAAAAAAAGGCCAGCATTTTTACATTAAAAACGAGAAAAATGAGATTTTAGACTATCGGATCATCCATATCCTTCAAGTTTCTCCGAAAGGGGAAATTAGCACCTTCTTAATGCCCGGAGATAGAAACCTCTTTACCCTGAGGACCTGTACTCCGGCCGGCATTAATATCCGGCGCCTCCATGTCACGGGGGTCTTTGAGGGCTTTATCCAAGAAGATCAGATTCCCAAAGGAAGTCTGACCCTATCGAATTTTGAGATTTTTCTTCTCTTTGCCTCTGTCTTATCTCTTTTTGGCCTTGGCAAAAGCGCCCTTCAGATAAGAAGAGAGCTCAAAAAGAAGAAAAGGATACGATAAGCCCCGCCTTGGCAGGGATTTATCGGGAACCGGCCCCCTGATCAGGGTAATTAAGGTCCCCCACCCTCTTTAATACCAGGCCGGTCCGGCAGGGGGAGTAGATGACAATCCCATGGGAAAAGTCTGAAGTCTCAAGCCTTCGGGTTGAATAGGTGTACTTTTCGTCAATCCGTCCGTAGCCCCCGTATTGGACCCGGTCCGTGGAAAAGATGACCCGGAACCTTCCATCGCCATGGATCGGAAGGGAGAACTGGGAATAGGAGTTGGTCGGGTGAAAATTGAAAAGGAAGACCAGATCCCTCATCCGGTAGGCAATCAGCTTTCTCTCCTGGTCTAGCCAGAGAATCTGAATCCCGCCCGCCGAAAAGAGGGCTTCCTTCTTTGCAAACCCGATCAAATCCCGATCAAATTCAAGAAGATAGGAGTATTTGAGAGAAGGGTTGTCCGCCAGATGCCACTGGCGGCGGGCATATTGATAGGACCAGCCATTTTCCAGCCGGGGGAAATCAATCCACTCTGGATGGCCGAACTCATTGCCCATAAAATTCAGGTACCCGTCCCCGCCCGCTGCCAGGGTAATAAAACGGATCATCTTATGGAGGGCGATGGCCCGGTCGATAATATAGTTGTCGTCATCCTTACGCATATGCCAGTAGGCCTGGGCATCCGCCATCCAGAAAAAGAGGGTCTTATCCCCTACCAGGGACTGGTCATGACTTTCCGCATAGGCGACCCGCTTTTCTCCGGGCCGGCAGGTGGTCAGCTCGTAGTACATTTCATAGACATCCCAGTCATGGTCATCTTTTTGCATATTGCGGATCCAAAGGTCCGGCACCCCCATGGCCAGCCGATAGTCAAAGCCCATCCCGCACAGGTCCGTGGGAAGGCAGAGGCCCGGCATCCCGCTCATATCCTCGGCCACCAGAACCGCCCGGGGGAGGATCTCATGAACCAGGTCACTTGCCAGGGATAGGTAGGTTTCCGCCTCAATATTCGTATTTAAAGAGAAATACTTGCTGTAATCCGTGAAATTGGCGCCCAGACCATGGTCCCAGTAGAGCATGGAAGTGATCCCGTCAAAACGGAACCCGTCCAGGTGGTATTCTTCCATCCAATATTTGAGATTGGAAAGGAGAAAGTGAAGGACTTCCTTTTTTCCGTAGTTAAAGCACATGGAATCCCAGGCCGGGTGAAAGCCCCGGTCTCCGGGATAGAAAAACTGTTCCTGGCTCCCGTCAAAATAGGCGATGCCCTCATTCACATTTTTTGCCGCATGGGAATGAACCAGGTCCATAAGAACCTGAATACCCATGGAATGGGCCTTGTTGACCAGGTATTTAAAGTCGTCCGGGGTCCCGAACCAGTAGGCTACGGCAAAGAAGCTCGAAACATGGTAACCGAAGGACCCGTAATAGGGATGCTGCATGATGGCCATGATCTGGAGGGTGTTATAGCCATCCTCCTGAATTCGGGAAAGGATATTATCGGCAAATTCCCGGAAGGTGGAAATCCGCTCCTCCTCCTGGGAAATGCCCACATGGGCCTCGTAAATAAGGGGAGCCTCTTTCACCCCGGCAAAATCCTGGTCCGTCCAGGGGAAGGGCTCAGGAGGAGCCCAGATTTGCCCGATCCAATCGGCATTGCCATCTTCGTGAAATTCCTGAATGACTCGGTGAATATATAATGGAATTTTATAATGATCCGCCCCCCCGTAGCGAACGATTACCTTGATTTTCTGGAGGTGCTGGAGGGCGTGTTTTCCTTCCAGCTGAATCTCCCAAACCCCGTTTTCCAGCGGCTTTAAAGGATGGGTGTGGGCCTGCCAGTGGTTAAAATCACCCGTCAAAAAAACCGCCTCCGCGGCGGGAGCCCACTCCCGGTAAACCCAGCCCGTCTCGGTCGGATGAAATCCAAAATATGCGTTCCCATCGGCCAGGTCAGATAAAGTTTTCCCTTCCTTCAGAAGCTCCTTTTTTCTTTCCAAATAGCAGTTTTGGCGAAGAGTGAGGTCCTGTGAAAATTTAGTAAGCCAGGGATCAATTTCCAGCAGCTGCTGAACGGATTCTTGAACTTTTTTCTCCATTTGAAAAACTCCTCTCTTTCCCGGCGGGGCCGATGACCCGAAAATCAAGCAAATATGGATATTCATGAACGTATAATTATAAAAACGATGACCTTTGTTAATTATATCACCTTTCAAAGTCCTCTTTTTCATTCTATGATAAAATTCAAATACAGAAAAGAATGAAAAAATTTCACCCTCTTCGGCGAACCATTTTGCATAAAGGAGCAGAAATGACAAGAAATTACCAGCCCTATGACGACGACTATGACTATGACGAGGGGAGCCGCCCCTTTAAAGTCACGATGACCGCGGTCGTCCTGGTCATGGTGATCCTGGGCCTAATCTTCCTGGGATCCGATATTTTTATCAACGCCATGTCCGGAGAATCGATAGAGCCTAAAGAGAAGAAAAAGACCGTCCAAACCACCGAGGAAGATCAAAAGCCTCTGGAACCCAAGGAAAACGGAGATACGCTCCTTGAGGAGCTTCCGACGACGGTTCCCGGCCAAGCGACCATGGAGGATCCCGATTCCTGGAAGGATAAGACCTTTGCCTTTAATGCCAATGCCAACGTCCGGACCCAGCCGGGGAAAGATAATCCCTCCAATGGGATGGCCACCCAAGGCGATGAGATTGCCGTCACCGATGCCCGCCTCACGGGAGAAGTCATCTGGGTCCGCGGAACCATTACAAAAGCCGGGGGAAAGACCCTGGAAGGCTGGGTTTACGCCCCCCTATTAAATCCCCGACCCCTGGGAAGCCAAGAAACGAGTGAACAGCAAGGAGAACAGACCCCATGACCTGGTTACGCACCGCCGCCGCAAGCCCCCGGGTAAGGCTGGCCAATCCCGATGAAAATCAAAAGGAAATTGCCCGGATCCTCTCCGAGCTCACCGGCCGGGAAGTTGACCTGGCCCTTTTTCCCGAGCTTTCTCTGACCGGAGCCAGTCTGGGCGACCGGTACCGGGAGGAGGCCCTCCTGGACCAGGCAAAAAAAGCCCTCTTTGCCCTCGCCGCCCAGACGAAAAAACTCGAAATCCTGTATTTTGTCGGCCTTCCCATAAAGGTGGAGGAAAAGATTTACTCGGCCATGGCCGGGATCTACAAGGGAAGGGTAGAGGTTTTGCTGGCAAGAACCAGCTTTCCTGCCGGCTCTTCCATTCATGGCAGCCGGACCTTCCAGCCCCTGAAGGATCCGACCCTCCTATCCGAAGACCTAGTTTTTCTTCCCTCCTCAGCCTCCTTTACCTGGGCCGGGGTAAAGATGGCCCTTTTTTTTGAATCGGACCTTCAAAGCGGATACCGGGCCGATTGGGCTCAGGAAGAAGGGGTGGACCTCATTCTTCTTCCGGCCGCCGCCCCCTGGGCCCTGGGCCAGGCCGCCCGAAGAGAAACTGCATTAAGGGCCCTCTCTGCCCGGGGCTTTGGCCTGGCCTACGCTTCGGCAGGCCTGGGAGAATCGACCGGAGATCAGGTATATTGCGGGGAAACCTACCTGATGGAATCCGGAAAAACCCTTAAAAAATCAAGCTTGGTCGGCCTGGACTCGGAGAAAGTGGCAGGGACCGGGGAAGAGGAACTCGACTTTTTCCCGGAATCCGGCCTTTCCCTTTGCTCGGGAAATCTCCTGGCCAGCCACGAAGAAAAAATAGGGGGCCAACCCGAACCTTTAGACTTGATCTTTACCGACCTAAACCTTGAAATCATCCGAAAAAATCGGGAAAGGGCCCTAGCTCAAAGGGGCTGGGAGAGGAGTGAGGAAGAGATAGCCCTTCAAGCCCGCCATAAAGAAAGCCCCATTGGCTCCTTTTCTTTAGAGCTGGCCGAGGGAAGCCCGGCCCCTGTCCATCCAAATACAGTGCGAAAAATCAGTCCCACCCCCTTTATCCCGGACCGGGAGGAAGACCTTCAGGACATTTTGACCCTTCAGGCCCTGGGCCTGTGCAAAAGAATCCAGGCCACAGGCTCAGAAGACCTCTGGATCGGCCTTTCCGGGGGCCTGGATTCCACCCTGGCCCTTCTGGTCTGCGTCCGGGCGGTGGAAATCCTGGGCCTGGATCGGAAAAAGATCCACGCCGTCACCCTTCCTTCCTTTGGCACTTCGGATAAGACCCATGACAATGCCTGGAAACTGGGAAAGGGCCTGGGAGTGGACTTTCGAGAAATCCCCCTCCATCGGGCAATGGAAGTCCATTTTGAGGATATTGGCCTAAAGGAAGGCGACCATTCTGTCGCCTTTGAAAATGCTCAGGCCCGGGAAAGGACCCAGATCCTCTTTGACCTCTCCAATCTCTATGGGGGCCTGGTCGTCGGGACCGGGGATCTGAGTGAAATTGCCTTGGGATGGGCCACCTATAACGGGGATCATATCTCCTCCTACGGGGTCAACCAGTCCATCCCCAAGACCCTGGTCCGCGCCCTGGTTTGGTCCGAGGCCAGGCGGCTTCCCGAGATAAAGACCCTTCTTACAGAGATCATCGAAACCCCTGTTTCTCCCGAGCTCCTTCCCCCGCAAAAAGGAGAAATCAGCCAGGAAACGGAAAAAATCATTGGCCCCTACGAATACCATGACTTTTTCCTCTACTACTTCATCACCTATGGGTTCGGGCCGGAAAAGCTTTTGGAATACGCCAGGGCGGCTTTTCCAGAAAGGGATCCTCAGGAAATCCTCAGGACCATGGAAATCTTTTTCAAACGATTTTTTTCCAGCCAGTTTAAGCGGTCCTGCTCACCGGACGGCCCTTCCATCGGTCTAGTCAGCCTCTCCCCCCGGGGCGGCTGGGTCATGCCCTCTGATACCGAGGGCTCCCTTTACCAGGCCCAGATTCAAAAGATCAAAGAGGATCTTTCTTAATCCTCTTCAAGGACTTTTAACCCAGGCCCTCCCAACAAAGCCCCAGAAAAGACAAGGACCGAAGGCATGGGCCAGGGCGGAGGAGGCCTTTGCCTGCTTTCTCCTTCCCTGTGGTAAAATAATAAAATCAAAAGAAAAAGAAGCGAGGCGCTTATGAGAGGCTGTTTTATCAGCTTGGAAGGGTCCGACGGATCCGGAAAATCCACCGTGGTCGAAGGACTGAAAAAAGAAGCCGAAAAAGCCGGCATCGCCATCGACTTTACCCGGGAGCCCGGAGGGACCCCCCTGGCAGAAAAAATTCGGGAAATCATCTTAGATAAGGAAAATGCCGAAATGGATCCCCGGTGTGAGGCCCTGCTCTATGCGGCCTCCCGGGCCCAGCATACCGAAGAAAGGATCCTTCCCCACCTAGAAAAAGGCATCCATGTTTTTACCGAAAGGTATGTCCTAAGCTCCCTTGCCTACCAGGGCTATGGGCGAAAGCTGGGCCGGGATCCCGTAAAGATGGTGAATAATTTCGCCACCCGGGCCCTGGAACCCGATTTGATCCTGTATTTAGATGTCGATCCCCTCAAAGTCCTCTCCCGCAAGGGGGAAGAAGGAGAAAAAGACCGGCTGGAAGAAGCCGGAGACGACTTCTTTTTTCGGGTCAAAGAGGGCTATGAAAAAGAAATTGCCAAGAGCAAAAATGTCGTGCGAATCAATGCGAACCAGCCCCCGGAAAAAGTGATTGCCGAGGCCTGGGAGGCCATCAAGAACCTTTTGGAGGAAAAAGATGAAGCTGCTCATTTGTGTCGTCCAGGACGATGATGTGGATATTTTAATGGAAGAATTTGTCGACAAATCCTTCCGCGTAACCAAGCTTTCTTCAACCGGCGGTTTCCTGAAGAAGGGCAATACCACCCTCTTTTTAGGGGTGGACAACGATCAGATCAACGTTGCCCTGGACATTATCCGCCGCAACTGCTCAAGAAGAACGACCATTGCCCCCATGGTCAACCCGGGGCTGGACGCCAGCATTTACACCAGTCTTCCCGTTAAGGTTGAGGTGGGCGGAGCAACGGTATTCCAGCTGGACATTGACGCCATGTACCGGCTTTAGGGAACAAAATGGCCGCCTCAAAACCGGCCGGCTCCTCGTTGCCCGGGAGGAATAGCGAAAACCTTGATTTTTTCGCCCTCCCCAAGGACCCTGAAAAAGATCGCCGGCTTTTAAAAGAATCGGGCCTTTTCTTCGAAGAAGATCACCTCAGCCACGCCTTTCTTCTAGAAGGGACAGAAGAAAGAGTTCGTCAGCTTTCCCAGGCGCTCATCCGGAGGATTCTACTCGATTTTGGAAAGGCTGACCCCCAAAACTTTTCTCTGGGAGCCTGTCCGGACCTAGTGCTGGAAAGAGGAGAGAAGATTCCAATCGACCGGGTTCGGGAACTTAAAAATCAGGTTTTTCGCATTCCTATCGAAAGCAAGTACAAGGTTTTTTATCTGGAAAAGGCAGGAGAAATGCTGGCCCCCGCTCAAAACGCCCTTTTAAAGTCCCTGGAGGAGCCTCCTTCTTACCTGGTCTGGATTTTGGGAACCCAAAACCGATCGAAGCTGCTTCCCACCATCCAGTCCCGGTGCCGGATCCTGGCCCTGGGAAGAGGGGCTGGGGTGAATGAAGCTTCTCTTTTTGAAGATTCGGCTTTTTTCCAGGACCCCGCCTTCCTTTCCCTGATTGAAGATGCTCTTGCCGGCAGGGGAGAAGAAATATTTTTGCAAAAAGACCCCTGGGATGCCTGGAAGGAGAAAAAAGAAGAATTTTTCTCCCTTTGGCTTTTTTACCTCCAGGCCCTCTTAGAAAAAAGCCTGCAGGGAAGTTTTTCCAGGGAAGAGATCCTTCCCCCTTCGTGGAAAAGGTCCATGGAAAAAATAGCAGGCCGCCGAAGCCCTGCAGAGATTGGCATGGCCATCGAAGAAACGGAAAAAATCCGCCAGCTTCTGGCAGTAAACATCAACTTTCAATTCGCCGTGGAAGGCTTGGCATTGCGCCTTTCTCGCTTAAACCGATAGAAGAAAACAGGAGGAACTATGACAGAAATCATCGGAGTCCACTTCAAGGAATCCGGACGGATGATGTTCTTTGATCCCCAGGGAGAAAAAATCCAGGTCAATGACCTGGTTATTGTCCAAACGGACCGGGGAATTGAATACGGCCAGGTTACCCTCGGCAATTTCGACTGTGACCCTCACGCTCTCCCGGAGAATATCCGTCCCATTCTTCGCCGAGTGACCGACCAGGACCGGGAAAGAATCGAAGAAAACAAGAAAATGGCCCAAGAAGCCCTGGAATTTTGCACCCGAAAGGTCAGCGAAAACAATTTGCAAATGAAGGTGGTGGGCGCCGAATACACCTTTGACCGGTCCATCCTTCTTTTTTATTTCACAGCCAACAAGCGGGTCGATTTCAGAAAGCTGGTCCGGGACCTGGCCCAGAATTTTCACACCCGCATTGAGCTTCGCCAGATCGGGATCCGAGACCAGGCAAAGACTCTGGGCGGAATCGGCCCCTGCGGCCAGGAAATCTGCTGCCGCCGGTATCTCTGCCACTTTATGTCCGTTTCCATTAAAATGGCAAAAACCCAGGGCCTTTCCTTAAACCCCACGAAAATCTCCGGCCTCTGCGGCCGGCTGATGTGCTGCCTCAACTACGAGCAAGACCATTATGAGGCCAACACTAAGAAGGTCCCCCGCAATGGAACCCTGATCCTCACCGAGGATGGCCAGGGCCATGTGGTCGACCGGGATGTTCTTCAGTCCCGGGTCCGGGCCCGGATTTACAAGGCAGACGGCACGGAAGATGAGAAATATTACGATGTCGATTCCATTGAAATCCTGGAAAAACGGCAAAAAGGACATCCTCGGCCCCAGCCTTGGACCAATTTGGATGGCCATGTCTTTATCAGCGAGGGTGAAAAAAAGGCCCAGCGACTGCAAAAAGAGGGATCTGACCCGGACGCTGAAGCCGATGCCAGTGATTTCGATACCGAAGCCATGGACCAAGAAGCCGATACCAGCGACTTCGATACCGAAGCCATGGACCTAGAAGCGGAAGCCAGCGGCTTCGATGCCATGGACCTTAGACCCGGGGACCTTTCCCCCTGCTGCCCCTGCTGCCCGCAAAGACAAGAGGAATGGACAATGGAGGAGGCCGCAGAGGAGGAAAGGGAAGAGGCCGAGACCGAGGAAAATCCTTTCCGCCTGGAGGAGACAGACCCTTCCTATGAGAAGCCCTATGGCCTTAAGGGCCGCGGAAAACCCCGGATCCGCCGGGGAAGGCGGCCGCCCAGAAAAAGATAAAAGGAAAATGGCTATTTTTAGACAAAACCCTGCTTGACATCACCCATTGGCGTTGTATAATGTAGACTGAAAGCTAATGAGTTGCTTATCATTACTCATTAAAATTCGAAATTCAGGAGGAAACTATGGCTTATCAGATCAATCCCGATACTTGTATTTCTTGTGGCACCTGCAAGGGTGAGTGCCCAACCGGCTCCATCTCCGAGGGAGATAACGCATACGTCATCAATGCAGATACCTGCATTGACTGCGGCGCTTGTGCTGGTTGCTGCCCAACCGATTCCATTTCTCAGGAATAATCGTTTCCAAGGCAGAAGAGGGCTCCCTCAGGGAGCCCTTTTTTTATTGTTTTTATCATAATTTCCACTGTAAATCCTCAATTGGAAGGCTGTTTTGATAAATTCTTAACGAACGTTTGGAAGAAAGGATCCTGGCATGAATGAAAAAACCGGCCTCTTAGCCCTGATCCCCACCCCGATTGGAAACCGGGAAGATATCACCCTGCGTGCCCTTCGTCTTTTAAAAGAAGCGGACCTTGTTGCCTGCGAAGATACCCGGCATACAGGCCCCCTTTTGGATTATTATGGGATCCATGTTCCACTGGTTTCCAATTTCGAGCACAATGAAAGAGCCCGGGCGGACCAGCTCCTAGAAGCGGTCCGCCAGGGAAAACTTGTCTGTCTGGTTTCGGACGCCGGGATGCCTGCCATTTCCGACCCCGGTGCCCTTGTCTACCAGCGGTGCCTGGAAGAAGGCCTTCCTTGTACGGTCCTGCCCGGTCCATCCGCTGGTCTTACGGCCTATGTCGCCTCTGGTTTGGGCGATGGAACCTTTCTCTTTCTCGGCTTTCTTCCAAGAAAAGGGACCGACCGGGAAAAAATCCTTGCCCGCCTGGACCAAGCCCCTTGGACCGCAATCCTATATGAATCGCCCAGAAGGATCCTGAAAACAGTGCAAGAGCTTGGAGCCCGCTGGCCAGAAAGAGATTTTGTCCTCTGCCGGGAATGGACCAAGGCCTTTGAAGAGCGAATCTCCTTCAAAGGAAAGGAAGCTTCGGATCTTTCCATCACAGAAAAGGGGGAGTTTGTCCTGCTTATTGGCCCTGCCCAGGAATCAGACGGGGGCCAAAACTGGACCCTGGAAACCCTGAAGGATCAGGCAGAAGAATTAGAGGGCCAGGGAAAATCTACCAAGCAGATCGCCCGGGACCTTGCCACCGCAAGTGGGCTTGGCCGCAACACCCTCTACCAATGGCTGATTCATGGGAAAAACGGGCCCCTGGGGGAGGAGACCGAAAGTGAAAATGAATAAAAAAACAGAAAGACAAAGAATAACCATTTTCGAATCCATCAAAAGGCTTTAAAGTCAACGTTTGATCTCTTGTAAAAAAAATAATATTCAAAAAAATTTGCATTTTCCTTTCGACGTGTTATCATAGTGCCCATGTCTGGTTACAAAGCCTTTACAAAAATGAAAGGGAACTAACCTTTCATTAATTTTTCAGCAACTGCTTGACCAGCAAGGAGGAAATGTGAATAACAAGTCGAAAAATGAAAAATCTTTGGGCAGGATAAAAGCTGCCTTTTTGTTTGTCCTTACGCTGACCCTTAGTCTGCTTTTAGGGAGTCCCTTTGCAGGTGTACCGAAGGGAGCATCCGCTTTGGCCCCCTCTCTCGGGAAGGAGGATTGGCCGGTTTCCATCCCTTGGCAAGAAAGCTCCTGGCCACCCTCCGGCGCCAAGGATGCCCGTTTCATTGATACAGGCGAGGATTCCATCCTGGTCCCCCGAATCAAAGGAGGAGAGATAGAAACGGATCAAAGCCCCGTCCTCATCAAAGAAGAGGAAAAGACCCCTTCTGAACCGGACCCGGTCCTATCCGAAAAAGTATACTCCCTGGCCCAGTTCAAATACTTAGGGGTCATCCGCTGGGAAGGTTACCAATACACCTTTTATTCCCAGTCCGTCCTGCCAGGAAACGGCCTTTCCATCCCCGGCCGTCATCTCGATGAAGAAGGCTACGTAGTGGATGAAGATGGCTATATCGTCCTTGCCTCATCCACTCCCCGGGGCACCGTCTTTCCAACCCCCTTCGGAAGATTCGGCAAGGTGTATGACAAAGGCACCTACGGAAAACACCTGGATGTCTACATCCTGTCTCTTATACACATCTGACGCTGCCGACGAATAGAGAGGTG